>NZ_JBBDGM010000018.1:0-66836 GCF_037204185.1 Microbacterium bandirmense
GGCAATACCGGTGGCCCTGAGAGTGAATATCGAGTGGCGCTCAACCGCAATAATCAGTGGCGCTCACGACTCCAAATACTCACGTGACTACGGCACCAACCGGCTCCGACGGCCACCGATCCCGTGACCTCACGATTTTCAGTTGTATTCGCGGGGTCGATGGGTGCTCACGAGTGCTCGTTTGCCGCGTGATTCCGCGGTTGTTGTCATGGTTGGTCCCGGCTGGTTAAGGTTGGTTTCAGCGGAGCTACCGGCACGGAACCGGCCCGATCAGGGCCTAGAGATCAACTCTCGTCAGCATCGTCGATGTCGTCAGTATCGTCGATGTCGTCTGCATCCTCGGCCTCCTCAGCTCCCACGTCGTAGGGAAGATCGAATAGGTAGCTCGAAAGTGCGAGGGCTCGTGCCCGTCGATTGGCGAGGTCGGAGGCGGCTCGCGCCGCGGCTCGACCGTATCCCTTCGCCTGAGCTATATCAGTTGACGTCGCTGGATCCTTGACATAAGCGTCGACGGCCTCGGACATCCGCTTCAACTTCGAGGTAATCTCGGTGCGCTTGTCGCTGGAGAAAGGCAGCTCATCGACATGTTCCGCCAGAACGAGGAATAGCGAATAGAAATCTGTCTTCTTCTTCCACCGAAGATCCGTCGGCCACTCCAGGAGTTGGGTCAACTCACCAAGGACGGCTGAGAATTTGGACCTCGCTATCTCGCGGTCGGGGAACTCCGATTCGAAGGTGCGATAGAACTTGTCGAGCGTGGATTTCTTGTTCTGAAGCCCATAGAGGAGTGAGGTGGCGAGCTCGCTTACATACTCGATATCAAGCATGCGCCGAATGTCGTTGCCAGTGAAGACTCCGGAGGTGACCCAAAAGTCGTTGCTCGCGAGCTCCTCCATCGTCGTGATGAACTCACCCCAATAGGTGGAGTGTCGAAGCTCCTGTGCGTTTAGGGCAATGTTGTTCCGGTTCAGTCGGCCGAAGATGTCGCGAATTTCCGGGTCGCTCAACGCAGGCAGCTCCCGGACGACGAACTTGTACTGAAAGACCTGTCGTCGCTGGCCTTCGGTGAGATCATCAAAGTACGAGCCCGCCAGCGTCCCTGATTCTTCGCCAAGCGGAACATCTCCCTCGATAAACGCGAGGCATGCCCTAATGCGCTGCTGGCCGTCTACGACGACGTACTTCTCTTCGCCATCCGCATCGACTTCCGTTTGGAGGTAGAGCTCCGGGACTGGAAATCCGCGGAGTATCGTGTCCATGAGTGCGGCCTGCTGCTTCTCCTGCCATACCGGATTCCTCTGGTAAGGGGGTTTTAGCTCGAGCTCATCGGCTTTGTGTCGTTTCCAAAACCACGACACGGTGTGGTGGGTGGCTTCCAAGAATCGTTGCTTCGAGGGTTCGGGATTTGGCATATTTGTATGTTCCTTGATGGTCTACGGGATCTGGGGTTAGTCAGAGATAAGTTCGGAGCGAAGTCGGTCCACGCCGCGTTGTTGGTACTCGCGCAGGGAATCGAAGTCGCGATAGATCCGCGCTTTGACATCTCTATCCCGAGTGGGGTTAACGCGTGCCATGCGCCCGAGTGCTGCCATCCACTTCGGCCCAAACGATAGATGAGAGAGAACAGCGTCCGTTGCGATCGTGCCGTCGAAGATTAGCGATGTGCGATGATGGCGCCAGTGGTCGCGTAGCTCGCGTGCGGCATCTCCTCGCATCGCGCGGAGATTTCGCCATGCTTCATCAAAATGAGTGGGGCTTATGACGGCGACATCGATGTCGGACTCATCGTGGAAGGCGTGAAATCGCTTCTCCTCTCGAGGCGAGAGGCTGAAGCCCACGGCTCCACTGCCCACCACCACGATGCATAGGGGGTCAACATCGATCGAGCGACCAAGTACCGACTTCCAGGCGATGTACTGTTCGCGAGTTTCGAATACGTGCGGAAGACGATCAAGAACGTGCAGGCTTGTGAACGCGGCAGGATCGAGAGAGCGCATCGCATCCTGTAGTCGGCCGATACCCTCGGTCTGCTCGGTCATCGTTTAAGCCCCATCAGGGCACGTTAGCATCGTTGCTGCTGGCGCTTTCGTCGGCTTTGGTCGGGCTCTGGCTACTGCCGCCGAAATCGTGCTGTCTGCGCTGCCGAGGAGCGCCCGGACCGCAGCGGAGCGAGGACCGGACGCACCGCAGGCGGTGCAGTCGGCCGTTAGGCCGGCCTTGAACGAGTAAAGAAAGTTCTCACAGCTCGGGTTCGTCATGTCTTCACCGGGCCGAGAGGCGGGCGCATCAACGCCTCTAACGTCCGACGTGCAATCAACTGGAAGCAGCTACGCGCGAACCTGGACAGGGACGATCTGCGAATCCACGACTTGAGGCATACCCTCGCAACGATGCTGTTCGACGCCGGAGCTCCCGCGAACGACGTGCAGGCCATCCTCGGCCACTCCAGCATGCAGATGACCGAGCGCTACAGCCGCGCTCGCTCCGACGTCGCCAAGCGTGCTGCAGCCGCAATCGACTCGCTCTTCGAGTGAACTCGGCGCCCGTAACCCGGATGCGTACAGTCGTGTCATGAGCAAACGCGCGACGGGCCTCCTTGCCTTCGAGATCCAGATGGCGAGTACAGCTGCGATGCCTCGAAAACTGCAAGAAGAGATCGGTCGCGGGCTAAGCGAGTGTTCGCGGGTTCGGGCGGTCTGGCTTGCGGCCGAAGACGCCGGGACCAAGCTCGAACGGCGTCATGTGCAAGTCGCGCTTGCAGCAGACGTCAATGACGGAACAGACGTCGAACTGCTGTTGCATCTTGAGCGGAAGCATCGCGTGAAGCTGGCCGTGCTTCAGTGCTCGTCGGCCGGCGATCTCGTGCCTCATGAGATCGTGGACGAGCTCGGGCTCGATCAGAGGCGGAACAACCGGTGGGTTTCGGTCATGCGGACCGATTGGAATCGCGTTGAGGTGAACGAATCTTCGTGACCAGCGATAGTCTGTTCGGTTATGAAAAATCAGGCAGAGACGAACATCGTCGTTGATGGGGTCACGTATGAGCTCGCTCTCGTCGGTGAGCTCAGCGATGCGGAACGCGCCGAGCTTGGCTATCCACCCAGGGGGTCGAAGTGCTCCTGCCCGCGATGCTCGTGTGAGAACGAAGGCGATGTTGGCACCGTCGAGCACCCGATCTGCGGATGCTGCTTGGCAGACTGTCCCGACGTGCATCCCGACGCTGAAATCAACTCAAAATGACAGGCGACCGGCCCCAGACCGGCCCAAGCGCCTCTGACCGGCCCGTTGCGCAGTGCTCCGCTCGCCCGTCGTCCGAGAGTCGCAGGCTAGTTTCGTCTCGCAGAGCTCGCTCGACGGGCAGAAAGAAAAACGCCCCTCACCGGGGCAAAAGCAAAACCCCCGCCATGTAGAAGCTAGGCGAGGGTTTCTGGGACCGTTGTAACGACGGTCCTTGTGGCTCCGACGGGCGTCGATCCCGTGACCTCACGATTTTCAGTCGCTGACCGCGTGGCGCCGTCAGATCAGGCGGCGGAGTGCTTCTGCGAGGGAGATGCCCTGCGCGTCGGCGCGGTCGCGCAGGCGCGCGTGCTCGGCCGCGGTGAGGGAGACGGTGAGGTCGAGCGGGGCGGATGCCACGGGCTCGTCGAACCCGTCGAGAAGATCCGCGGGCTCGGCCCAGAGAGGTTCGGCATGGCCGGTGTCTCGGGCGGTACCGCTCTGCGCAGCCACCGGCATCGCGCCGGCGAGCACGGCGCCGCCGTCGCCTGCGCCCGCGAAACCGGGTCCGCGCCGGGGCTCCTGCTTCTGCTGATACGCCCGAGCGGCGGCGTTCGCGCGCTCGTCGGCGGCCTCGTTCAGCGGATGCCCGGCATGCCCCTTCACCCACGAGAACGACACGTCGCGGCCGCGCATGGCCTCGTCGATGCCCTCGAGCAGTTCCCGGTTCAGCACCGGCCCGCCGTCGGACTTGCGCCAGCCGCGGCGCTTCCACCCGGGCATCCACTTCGTCACGGAGTCGATCACGTACCGGCTGTCGCATTCGATCACGAGCTTCTCGTCGATGCCGGCGGTGGCGCGCAGCAGCTCGAGCACGGCCTGCAGCTCGCCCTGGTTGTTGGTGCCGTGCGGCGATCCGCCGGCGGCCCACCGCTGGTCGTCGATGTACCAGGCCCAGCCGTTCGGTCCGGGATTGCCGAGGGCGGAGCCGTCTGCCGCGGCGGTGATCGTCATCCCTCCACCGTACGACGTCCACGTCGCGCGCCCGCACTTGGTAGCGTCGGAGGATGTCCGGTTTTGCGCTCAAGGCCGTGATCATCGCGATCGTCATCGCGCTGCTCGCGGTGATCGTGTTGCGCGCGTTCCGGCGGGTCACGCCGGCGAAGGCGGTCGCCGCCGGACCGATTCGACAGCGGATGCCCGTGCTGTTCGCCCTGATCGGCGCCGTGCTGCTGGCAGCCGGATTCGTCATGGCGCTCGCGTCGTTCACCTCGCGGTACACCCACGACCTGCTGCCGATGCGGATCGCGTCGGTGGTGCTGTTCGTCGCGGGAGTGTGCACGCTGCTCGCGTACCGCAACTGGTACCTCGAGGTGGGAGCGGATGCTGTGCGCTACCGCACGGTGTTCGGGGGTACGAAGCGCATAGCCTATGGCGAGATCGCATCGTGCCGCACGGTGAATGTGCTGGGTCGCGAGCGGGTGGTGGTGCGCTCGCGCGACGGGCAGCGTCTCAGCGTCGACGCCCGGCGGTACGACATGTCGCGGGTGCTGGCGGCCGCCGGCTGACTCACATCGCGCGGAAGGTGAAGAACGCCTCGATGCCGCCGTGGTTGACGACGCCCTCGCCGGTTCCCCAGATGCGTGACGAGGTGGTGGCGCCGCTCTCGACGAAGGCGTAGCCGGTGTGCTCCAGCCGCCAGCCGAGCTTCTCGACCTCGCTCAGGAAGTAGCCCACGTGGTCGTCGCGCTGCATCCGGTTCTCGGCCGATCCCCACGAGGACGCCTGCCCGGTGAGGTGCGCGATGTCGATCTGCAGGTGCAGCAGCGCGTCACCGCGCCGTCGGGCGTCGAGGGCGAGCTGCAGCAGGCGCGAAGCCTCGTCGGGGGATGGCATGCGGCGAGCTTATCGTCGGGTCGCGCTACTCACCCTCGTTCTCGGCGGTGTCGGCCGCTTCCGGCGCGGGCGGAGCGACGGGGAACACGACCGTCGAATACTTCGCACCCAGGCCCACGTCCATCAGGTCGAGGTTCGGCGCCTCATCCAGGCGCTCGGTGGTGTCGGTCTCATTGAGCGGTTCGCCGGGCAGCGCAGCCCACGCGCTCGGCTCCTGCGGCTTCTGCGTGAACAGTCCCATGACTCCATTGTCACGCGTTCGGCGTGCGACGGGGGCCGAAGCAGGTCAGAAGTCCGCGATCACCAGCTTCTTCATATCGAGCATCCGTCCGTACGCTCCCGGCCGCTCCATCAGCTCGTTCATGTTCTCGGGCACGATCTGCCAGCTCACGCCGTACCGGTCGGTGAGCCAGCCGCACTGCTCCGCCGCGGGCACGGCCGAGAGCGCATCCCACAGCCGATCGATCTCAGCCTGGTCGCGGCAGTGCACCTCGAGTGAGACGCCCGGCGTGAAGGTGAACTCGTGCGCGACGTTCGAGTCCATCATCGAGAACCACTGCTCGCCGATGTGGAACTCGCCGAACATCACACTGCCGGATGCCGCCGTGCCCGTCTGCTCGGGGTATTCGACGACCATGCCGAGCGCGGCATCGTCGAACAGTGACGTGTACAGCTCGGCCGCTTCGCGCGCGCTGTCCTGCACATCACCGGCGAACATGATCTGCGGGATGACGAACGGTCGCGGGTCGCCGTCCGGGTCGGTGAGCATCAGCTGCCAACTGACGCCATAGCGGTCCTGCACCCAGCCGTAGTGCGGGCTGAACGGGTATTCGCCCAGCGGCATCAGCACCGAACCGCCGTCCGACAGCGCCGCCCAGGCCTTGTCGAGCCGGGCGCGGGCTGCGTCCGCATCGCCGTCGAACATCAGCGGGTCGAAGTTGAGCATGAACGAGATCATCGGGTTGGGCCGGAAGGTGTCGTCGGAGTTGATCATCGAGATCTGGAAACCGCGGACGGACAGGTCGATGACGAGCGGCTCGCCGACGAACTCCCGCTGCCACTCGGGCGCATCATCGGGATAGCGCATGGCGAGCTGAAAAGTGGTGTCGGGCAGCGTCGCACAGTAGAACGCGGCCGCCTGCTCGGCGTCGTGGTCGAACCACAGGTTGGGGATGATCTTCTGCGACATCTTCGTCTCCTTCGTCTCACTTCGTTCGCTCAGGAACCGGCGTGGGGTTTGCTCAGGAACCGGCGTGGGGTTTGCTCAGGATCCGGGGTCGGCGTCGCGCACGGCATCCACCAGCTCACGCCACGCACCCTGCAGGTGCGTGTCGGGCACCACCTGTTCCAGCTGCTGCGAGTGCAGTCGCGCGTGGATGCTCCAGACGTAGCGGTCGGCGCCCACGGTGTCGTCGTCGATGCGCTCATCCCACGGACAGCGCTCGACCAGCGCGATCCACTGCGGGGTCAGCTCGGGTGCGGGCTCCGCGCGCCAGCGTCGCCGCATCCCTGCGATCCCTCCGCTGCGCACGACGGCGATGACGATGCGATCCGGTTCCGCGTCGTCTGTGGCATCCGCCCCGTCAGCGGGGTTCTCGTACTCGTGCATCCTCGATCACTCCGACCGCGATCCACGCGTCGCGGACCGCCTGCTCCACGCTAACCCCGATGTCGCTCGCCGCGGTGAGCGTGCGCTCGGCGAACGCTGTGAATCCAGCATCCGACGGCAATCCGCTGGTCAGCGCGCGATACCAGGCCAGCCCCGCGCCTTCCCAAGCATGCCCGCCGACCGCGCGCGCCGCCAGCGCGAAAGCGCGGTTCGGGATGCCCGAGTTGATGTGCACGCCGCCGTTGTCCTCCGTGGTGTCGACGTAGTCGCGCATGTGCGCCGGCTGCGGGTCGCGGCCCAGCTCATCGTCGTCGTACGCGGTGCCGGGGTTCAGCATGTCGCGCAGCGCGCGTCCCTGCACGGCCTCGGTGAAGATGCCCTCGCCGACCAGCCAGCTCGCGTCGTCGGCGGTCTGACCCTTCAGATGCTGCTCGGTGAGCACGCCGAGCACGTCGGCGATCGACTCGTTCAGAGCCCCCGACTGCCCCTGGTACACCAGGCCCGAGGCGCTCTGGATGACGCCGTGTCCCAGCTCGTGCCCGATCACCGTCACCGAGCGGGTGAACCCGCTGAATACCTCGCCGTCGCCGTCGCCGAACACCATGCGTGAGCCGTCCCAGAAGGCGTTGTCGTAGTCGATGCCGTAGTGCACTGTGGCGTTGAGGGCGGCGCCGGCGTCATCGAGCGAGTTGCGCTCGAACGCGTCGAGCAGCAGCGCGAACGTGGCCCCGAGCCCGTCGAAGGCCTCGTTCACGGTGGCATCCGAGACCGGCGGGTCGTCTTCGCCGCGCACCATCACACCGGGCAGCCGCTCGGTGTTCTGGGCGTCGAAGATCGTGCGCGTCGGAGCGTCGGTCACCTCGGCGACGAGGGCGCCTGTGCCGTCGATCGAGAGCTCAAGCGTGGAGTGGTACGTCGGGCGCCCCGCGATCAGGGTCTGCCGTGCCGCCTGCGCGGCGTGTGCGTACCGCCCCGAGGTCGCCAGCCTGGCCAGCAGATAACCGGGCACGATGCCCTGATGACAAGATGCGGATGCCGCGACGCTGGTGCCCATGTGCTGACCTTACGCCGTGCATCCGACAGACCCCAGGGGCGCGGCGGATCGCGGCCGGATATGCCCAGGTTGGCCGCGTAGAATCGGCCCAATGACCGACGCGCCTTCCGGCATCGACCCCGATGATCTGGCCACCACCCTGCGGGTGCTCGGCGAACTCGATCGCGTCGATCAGCAGCATCCCGACTACGTCGCGGTCCGCCGCGCCACCGCCAACATGTTCAAGGCGGTCAAGCGCGCGCGTCGCAAGGAGATCCGCGACGCGATCGCCGAGGCCGACAAGGCCGTGGTCGCGCGCACCGCGACCGGCGCGCCCGACCGCATCGACGACGAGACCCGTGGCATCGACCTCGCCTCCAGCATCGACGCACCGAGCGCAGGCGAACTGCTCAAGCCGCGCAACTGCTACATCTGCAAGCAGCCGTACACGCTCGTCGACGCGTTCTACCACCAGCTCTGCCCCGAATGCGCGCGCTTCAGCCATGGCAAGCGCAACGCGCGCACCGACCTCACCGGTCGCCGGGCGCTGCTCACCGGCGGACGCGCGAAGATCGGCATGCACATCGCCCTGCGTCTGCTGCGCGACGGCGCGCACCTGACGATCACGACTCGCTTCCCGCGCGACGCGGTGCGCCGCTTCTCGTCGCTGCCGGACGCCGCCGACTGGCTGCACCGCCTGCGTGTGGTCGGCATCGACCTGCGCGATCCCGCGCAGGTGATCGGCCTGGCTGACTCGGTCGCGGCCCAGGGGCCGCTCGACATCCTCATCAACAACGCCGCGCAGACCGTGCGGCGATCGCCGGGTGCGTATTCACTGCTGGCGGATGCTGAACTGCAGCCCCTGCCGGACGGGCCGCTGCCCGAGATGGAGACGTTCGGGCACACCGCCGACCCGCATCCGCAGGCGCTGCAGGCTTCGGTGGACGCGCATCCGCTGCTCTCCGTCGCAGCCCTCGGCGGCACGGTCGCCGAGCAGGGCGGTCAGGCGCTGACCGCCGAGGATCTCGCCCGGCTCGCGATGGCTCCCGGTTCTTCATCGCTCGAGAAGCACGGCGACGGCACGGCGATCGACGCCGGCGGACTGGTGCCCGACGTGAACCGGGTCAACAGCTGGGTGCAGTCGGTCGACCAGGTCGACCCGCTCGAGATGCTCGAGGTGCAGCTGGCCAACACCACGGCCCCGTTCCTGCTGATCAGCCGACTTCGGGCATCCATGGCCGCGTCGAGCGCACGCCGCACCTACGTGGTCAACGTCTCGGCGATGGAGGGTCAGTTCTCGCGCCGGTACAAGGGCCCGGGGCATCCGCACACCAACATGGCCAAGGCCGCACTCAACATGCTCACTCGCACCAGCGCCGGCGAGATGCTCGAGACCGACGGCATTCTGATGACCGCCGTCGACACCGGCTGGATCACCGACGAGCGCCCGCACTACACGAAGGTGCGTCTGGCAGAGGAGGGCTTCCACGCCCCGCTGGATCTCGTCGACGGCGCCGCACGCGTGTACGACCCGATTGTGCAGGGCGAGGCCGGCGTCGACCTGTACGGCGTGTTCCTGAAGGACTACAAGCCGAATCCCTGGTGAGTTGGCGGGCAGGCTTCCGCCGGCGCGTCAGCTCTGAAGGAAGGCGCATGGCATTCTGGACGAGCTGGGACCGCCGCCCGCTTCGGCGGACTGAGAGAGGGCATCCGATCGTGCGCTTCGCCGCCTCCGACATCGTCGACCGCCTGCACGACGGGCTCATCGTGTCATGCCAGGCCTACCCCGGTGAGGCGATGCGCGATCCGAACACCATGGCGCAGGTCGCGCGAGCGGCCCTGGTGGGCGGCGCCGCGGGCATCCGAGTGCAGGGGATCGGCGACATCCGCGCCGTGTCCGACCTGCCCGTGCCGATCGTCGGCCTCTGGAAGGACGGCGACTCCGACGTCTTCATCACTCCGACCCTGCAGCACGCGACTGCCGTCGCCGACGCCGGCGCCGACATCGTCGCGATCGACGGAACCCGACGCATGCGTCCGGACGGACTCACCCTCGCCGAGACCATCGCAGGACTGCGCGCGCACTGCGACGCACTGATCATGGCCGACTGCGGCTCGCTGGAAGATGCCATCGCCGCTGAGGCTGCCGGTGCCGACATCATCGGCACGACTCTTTCGGGCTACACGGGGGAGCGGATGAGGACCGACGGACCAGACCTCGAGCTGATCGCGCTCGTCGCCGAGGCATGTGCGAAGCCCGTCGTCGCCGAAGGACGCATCCACACCCCTGCGCAGGCCGCCGCCGCGCGGGAGGCCGGCGCTTTCGCGGTGTGTGTCGGCACCGCGATCACGCACCCGTCGACCATCACGTCGTGGTTCGTCGGGGCGCTCGCCGAGTCAGCGTAGGCGAAGTAGGCGCCGCGCGGCGCATCAACTCTGAAGGACGATTGCACTTCTGGAGGATGCGCGGGGCTCGGGCATCCTCCAGAAGTGAGAACGTCCTTGAAACGCGGGTGTGTTCACAGCCGATCGACGCCGGTGACGGTGACGACGGCCTCGCCGGCCTCGTCGCATGCTGCCAGATCGACGCTCGCGGCGATGCCCCAATCGTGATCGCCGGCAGGGTCGTGCAGAATCTGGCGCACCTCCCAGACTTCGGGTCCATGCTCGATGAGCAGCAGCTGCGGGCTGCGGGCATCCGCATCGGTGAGGATCTCGTCGTGCTCGGCGAAGTAGGCGTCCAGGGCGGCGTCCCAGCCGTCAGCGCCGAAGTCGGCGTCGAGGGATGCCAGTGTCTCGACATCTTCGCGAGCGGCGAGCAGCACGCGGCGGAACATCTCGTTTCGCACCAGCACGCGAAACGCCCGAGTGTTGGCTGAGAGGCGCTTGGGCGCGGGCGGGACCACAGGCTCAGCATCCGGTCTGTCGTAGACGCCGTTGTCGACGCCCGCGACGAGCTCTTCCCACTCGTCGAGCAGGCTTGAGTCGACCTGGCGGACGAGCTCGCCCAGCCACTCGATCAGGTCGCGCAGCTCATCGGTCTTCAGGTGCTCGGGGATCGTCTGCGACGCCGCGCGGTAGGCATCCGAGAGGTACCGCAGCACGACGCCCTCGGAGCGCGCGACCTTGTAGTAGGCGACATATTCCCCGAACGACATGGCGCGTTCGTACATGTCGCGGACCACCGACTTCGGCCGCAGTTCGAAGTCGCGGATCCACGGCTGGGATGAGCTGAATGTCTCGAATGCGGCGCTCAGCAGCTCGTCGAGTGGCTTCGGATAGGTGATCTGCTCGAGCAGCTCCATCCGCTCGTCGTACTCGATGCCCTCTGCCTTCATCGCGGCGACCGCCTCGCCGCGGGCGAGGAACTCCTGCTGGCCGAGGATCGCGCGCGGATCATCCAGCGTCGCCTCGACGATCGAAATCATGTCGAGTGGGAAGGTCGCGTCCTCGGGGTCGAGCAGCTCGAAAGCCGCGAGGGCGAAGGGCGACAGCGGCTGATTCAGCGCGAAGTTCGGCTGCAGATCGACCGTGAGCCGGATGCCATCCGGGCCGTTCTCGACGACACCGGACTGCAGCAGCGTCCGGAAGATGCCGATCGCGCGAAGCGCCAGCAGTCGCTGCTTCGGCCGAGGCTCGTGATTGTCATATATCAGCGAGCGCATATTTCCGAACACGTCGCCACCGCGACCGATGACGTTCAGCATCATGGCGCTGGTGATCTGCATGTGCGAAGTCAGCGTCTCAGGTTCCGAGCCGACGAGCTTCTGGAACGACGGCTCACCCCACGACACGAAGCCGTCCGGCGCCTTCTTCCGGATGATCTTGCGCTTCTTCTTCGGGTCGTCGCCGGCCTTCTTCAGTGCTGCAAGGTTCTCGGACTCGTGCTCCGGAGCCTGGGCGACCACGGTGCCCGCGGTGTCGTAGCCGGCGCGTCCCGCCCGGCCCGCGATCTGATGGAACTCACGGGCGTTCAGCTGCCGCATCCGACTGCCGTCGAACTTCGTCAGCGCCGTGAGCAGCACGGTGCGGATCGGCACGTTGATCCCGACCCCGAGGGTGTCGGTGCCGCAGATCACCCGCAGCATTCCGCGCTGGGCGAGCTGCTCGACCAGGCGACGGTACTTCGGCAGCATCCCGGCGTGATGCACTCCGATGCCCATCCGCAGCAGGCGAGACAGTGTCTTGCCGAACGCGGTGGTGAAGCGGAATCCGCCGATCAGCTCGGCGATGGCATCCCGCTGCTCGCGGGTGGCGACCTTGGCGCTCGCGAGCGCCTGTGCGCGCTCCATCGCCGCGGCCTGCGAGAAATGCACGACGTACACCGGGGCCTGTCCGGTGCTCAGCAGATCGTCGATGGTCTCGTGGATCGGCGTCGTCTCGTAGTAGAAGTGCAGCGGCACGGGCCGCTCGACGCCGGTGACCACAGCCGTCTCGCGTCCGGTGCGGCGGGTGAGGTCGGATGCCAGTTCCGTGACATCCCCGAGCGTCGCTGACATGAGCACGAACTGCGCCTGCGGCAGCTCGAGCAGCGGCACCTGCCACGCCCACCCGCGGTCGGGGTCGCCGTAGAAGTGGAACTCGTCCATCACGACCTGGCCGACGTCGGCGGCGGGTCCTTCGCGCAGCGCGAGGTTCGCGAGGATCTCGGCGGTGCAGCAGATGATCGGCGCATCGGCGTTGACCGATGAGTCGCCCGTGATCATGCCCACGCTCTCCGCGCCGAACACGTCGACCAGTGCGAAGAACTTCTCGCTGACCAGCGCCTTGATCGGTGCCGTGTAGTACGAGCGCCGCCCGTCCGCGAGGGCGGCGAAGTGCGCTCCGACGGCGACCAGTGACTTTCCGGTGCCCGTCGGCGTCGACAGGATCAGGTTGTTGCCCGACACGATCTCGATGATCGACTCGTCCTGGGCCGGGTAGAGGCTGATGCCGGTCGACTCCGCCCATTCCACGAACGCGAGGTAGACGGCATCCGAATCGGCGCCGCGGAGGGGAGTGGGATCAAGCATGATCCTTCGATCCTTTCATCCCGGCGCGCCGCCACCGACCCTCAGAACCCGCAAGCGACCAGAATGGACGGGTGAGTTCTGATCTGGTCGCGGCCCTGCGGGCGATCGGCGAGGGCGCGGGCCCCGACCCGGAGCGATTGCGTTCCGCGCTGCCGAACGACCCGGCGGCGGCCGACGCGCTCGTCGAACTCGCGCATCGGGTCGAGGGGCTGCGGCAGCGCGGCGCCGAACTGCGCGCGGTGATGTCATCCGCCAAGGACCTGCTCTCGATCAGCGACGTCGAACTGCTGCTGCAGCGCATCGTCGATCGCGCGCACGAGCTCGTCGGCGTCGACATCGCCTACCTGTCGGTGTACGACGGCGCCAAGGACGAACTGTACGTGCGGGCCACCAGCGGCACCGTGTCGCCCCGCTTCCCGCAGATGGTGGTGCCTGCCGGAGTCGGGCTGGCGAGTCTGGCGGTGCGCACGCGGCATCCGCAATGGGTCGAGGACTACGCGCTGCTGACGTCGGTGCCGCACGACCCGACGATCGACGCGATCGTGGGCGAGGAGCAGCTGCGCTCGCTGCTCGGCGCGCCGCTCGTCGTCGGCGACGGGGTGCTCGGCGTGCTGTTCGCCGCGAGCCGTGAACCGCACACGTTCCGCCCCGAGGAGGTCTCGCTGCTGACGACGTTCGCCGGCCATGCCGCGCTCGTGCTGCACCAGGCCCAGCTGCTGCGCGAGGCGACGGATGCCACGGCCGAGTCGGCCGCGCATCAGCAGCGCTTGGAGTGGGCTGCGGCGCTGCACGGCGAACTGACCCGGCTCGTGCTGGAGGGCCGAGGGGCGGATGCCGTCGCCGGCGTCCTGGCCGATGCGCTCGGTCGCGAGGTGATGTTCGTGGATGCCGAGGGGCGCAGCGTCGCGCACACGGGCCCGGCAAGGCAGCTGCCCGGCAGCCAGATCCGCGCCGCGATCTCGAAGGTCGACGACAGCGGTGCGAGCGTGATGCTCGGCTCCGGACCGGTGGAGTTCGTCGCGCCGGTGGCCGGGTCGACGGGGCGGCACGGTGCTCTGCTGATCGCACGAGGTCGCGAGCCGCTCAGTGATGTGCAGCGGCGCACGATCGAGCGATCGGCGATCACCGCGGCGCTGCTGGTGGTGCGCCGCGATGCGCTGGACGACGCCGAGGAGAGGGTGCGCGGCGAGATCGCCGACGAGCTGTTCGTCGGCGGCGCGCTGGGGGCATCCGCGCTGCGCAGGGCGCGTACCCGCGGCTATCCGGTGGATCAGGCATGGGAGCTGGTGGTGATCGTGTGCGGTGCCGAGGACCGGCGCCGCCTGCGTAGTGCGCTGCGCGTGCGCCGGGACTGGCTGGTCGCGCTCGGCGCCGACGGCGTCGCCGTGCTCGCCCCCGGCGTCGATGCCGCCCGGCACGTGGTCGACGAGCTGGGTGAGGCGACGAGCGCGGTGTTCTCTCGGGGTGCGACGCTGGTGGATGCCCTGGCCGCTGCGTCCGCGACCTGGCGCTCCGCGCGCCTCGCCAGAGGCCTCGAGCTGCCTCCGGGCATCGTCGACGCCGTGACGCTCGCCCCGTACGATCTGCTGTTCGGCGACGACGGGCAGCGGCTGTCGGAATTCGTGGATGCCGAATTGCGCCCCCTGCGCGACTGGGAGCAGACCAGAGGAACGCCGCTGGTGGCGACCCTCGCGGCCCTGTTCGATCACCAGTGGTCGCTGGTGGCGGCCGCCAGAGCGCTGCACGTGCACCTGAACACCCTGAAGCAGCGGGTGCGGCGGCTCGAGTCGCTGCTGGGCGATGACCTGCAGCGACCGGAAGCGCGGTTCCGCCTCGAGCTGGCGGTGCGCATCGAGATCGCCCGGGGACTGGGCGGAATCTCGCCGATGCGGATCGTCGATCAGTAGCCGAATCGGACATGTCGCACGGCTGAACGGTGTGCGCACGAGACCTGTTCCCGCGTCCGGGTCGATGGTTCGCTGGCAACTTGGCCGTCGGGATCGCCCGAATCGACGTGCCAGGAAGGACAATGACGTGGCTACCACCTCCCGCCTCAGCGGTCTGCGCAACCTCACCGTCGACGAGCGACGCACCGCCGTCGCCGACGCGATCGACACGGCATCCGACGCGCTGGACGCGCTCGACCCGCGCTCCGGCGCGGGACTGAGCCTCGACCAGGCCGACCGCATGGTCGAGAACGTCATCGGCATGATCGGCATCCCCGTCGGCGTCGCCACGAACCTCATCCTCAACGGCCGCGAGGTGCTCGTGCCGATGGCGACGGAGGAGCCGAGCGTCGTCGCGGCGGCATCCAACATCTCGCGCATGTCGCGCAGCCGGGGCGGCATCACCGCCACCTCGTCCGAGCCGATCATGCAGGCGCAGGTGCAGCTGCTCGATGTCGCCGACCCGCACGGCGCCCGCGCCCGCATCCTCGAGCGCAAGGACGAGGTGCTCGCGCTCGCCAACGCGCAGGATCCGAAGCTGGTCGAGGTCGGCGGCGGCGCCCGCGACCTGATCGTGCGCACCGTGCACGGCCTGCTCGATGACCACCTGATCGTGCACCTCGTCGTGAACGTCGGCGATGCGATGGGCGCCAACGCCGTGAATACCATGGCCGAGGCCGTCGCACCGCTGCTGGCCGAGATCGCGCAGGGGCGCTCGCTGCTGCGCATCCTCACGAACCTCGCCGACATGCGCGTCACGCGCGCCCGCATCGTCATCGCCCCCGACGAGATCGGTGGACCCGAGGTGATCGACAACATGATCGCCGGCGCCGCACTCGCCTACGACGACCCGTACCGGGCGGCCACCCACAACAAGGGCATCATGAACGGCATCTCGGCCGTCGTGCTGGCCACCGGCAACGACACCCGCGCGGTCGAGGCGGGGGCGCACGCGTACGCCGCCCGCGACGGCCAGTATCGCGCGCTGTCGCGCTTCGAGAAGGACGCCGACGGCGACCTCGTGGCCACACTCGAGCTGCCGATGGCCGTCGGCCTCGTCGGCGGCGCCACCAAGTCGCATCCCGCTGCCCGCGCGGCGGTCGCGATGACCGAGGTGACCACGGCCCGCGAGCTGGGCGAGATCATCTGCGCCATCGGGCTCGCACAGAACGTCGCCGCCGTGCGCGCGCTCGCAGCTGAGGGCATCCAACGCGGGCACATGGGCCTGCACGCCCGCAACGTTGCCGTCGCTGCCGGTGCCACCGCCGCCGAGATCGACGAGGTCGCCGCACAGCTCGTCGCCCGAGGCACTGTGCGCGCGGACGTCGCAGAGACCGCGCTGGCCGAACTGCGCTCACGATGAGCACCACGCGGGAACTGGGCCTGCCGATGACGCAGACGGCCCCCGGAGTCGCCGTCGACACCGTGCAGGTCTGGGAGGTCGCACCCCGCGACGGACTGCAGGCCGAATCGACATCGCTCGACGTCGACACCAAGGTCGAGCTGATCGAGCGTCTGGCCGCCGCCGGTGCCGGAGTGATCGAGGTGGGCAGCTTCGTGCGCGCCGATCGCGTGCCGCAGATGGCCGGCTCGGCGGAGGTGCTGCAGCGCGTCGCGCACCTGGAGGCGCGCACGCCGGTGCTCGTGCCCAACGTGCGGGGCTACGATCTGGCGCGCGAGGCCGGCGCCGACGACATCGCCGTGTTCCTCAGCGTCACCGAGTCGTTCTCGCAGCAGAACCTCGGTGCGTCCCGTGAGCGCATGGAGCTGGCCGCGCGTGACGTGCTCGCCCGTGCGCGGGCCGACGGCGTGCGCGTGCGCGGATACCTGTCGATGGTGTTCGGCGACCCGTGGGAGGGCCACGTATCGGCATCCGACGTCCTTCGCCTCGCGCGCGACATGCGCTCGTGGGGCATCGAAGAGCTGTCTTTCGGCGACACCATCGGCGTCGCCACACCCGGCCAGGTGCGCACCCTCGTGCGCGCTCTGGTCGCGGAAGGGATCCCGGTCGAATCGATCGCCCTGCACATGCACGACACGTACGGCATGGCGGCAGCGAACGTCTACGCCGGGCTTGAGGAGGGGGTGCGCGTCTTCGACGCGGCAGCGGCGGGGGTCGGAGGCTGCCCGTTCGCGAAGTCGGCGACCGGCAACCTCGCCACCGACGACCTCGTCTGGATGCTGGAAGGGCTCGGCATCCGCACCGGCATCGACCTCGATGCCCTGAACGACACCAGCGTCTGGCTCAGCCGGGCACTGGGCAAGCCCACGACGTCACGAGTCGCAACGGCGCTGACCCGCTGAGAAAGGAACAACCCGTGCAACAACAGCAACGACTGCTGGAGGTGTGGGGAGATACGGTCGACAGCCGCCATCTGCTCGGCGCCATCGGCCTCGGAGCCGGCATCGCCGTGCCGGTGTATCTCGTCGCCGAGTGGGGCTTCGGCCAGCTCACCGGAGGGGATGCCATCGGGCGCTCCTACGCGCTGGTCACCGGCCTCGCCGCCTGTGTCATCGCGGCGGTGATCGCCGCGAACATCTTCAAGCCGAAGCGCGTCGTCACCATCGGCGAGTCCACGGCCGGGTCGCGTGAAGCGGCCATGGATGCCATCGAAGACGAACTGGGCCCGCTCGGCGATCCTGACGAACTCCCGGCAGCGGCGCTCGCCGAGGTCAAGGAGCTCGGGCTGTACGACGACCTCGTCGCCCAGCACCGCAAGAACCTGGCCCGGCAGAAGGAGCGCGACTGATGGAGGCGCTCCTCGAACCCACCCTCTGGGCCCTCGGCATGGCACTGATCGGCACCGTGGTCTTCGCCCTGATCGGTCTCGTCTCGGGAACCGACGAGACGGCGACCATCGCACCGCTGACCCTGCTGGTCATCCTGCTCGGCGTGCCGCCGGCAGGCGTGTTCGCGTTCTTCATGGCATCCATCGCCGCGAAGCACATCACACACGCCATCCCCACGACCCTTCTGGGGATCCCCGGTGACACGATGGCCGCGCCCCTGCTGCGCGACGCTCAGATGCTGCGCGAGCTCGGTGTGCCGCACATCGCGCTGCGCAAGGCGATCTCAGGTGGTGCGGTCGCCGCGGTGATCGCCGTGCCGATGGCCGTGCTCTTCGCCTGGGTCCTGACCCCCTTCTCGGATGCGATCAGCGCCGTCGCGCCGTGGCTGTTCCTGGCCGCCGCGCTGCTGATCGCCGTGCTGTCGAAGGGCCGGTGGGCGGCGCTGGTCGCCCTCATCCCGTTCGTGCTGATCGTCGTCGGGCTGCAGAACTTCGCCACCGGCATCCTGGGCAAGGGGCTGTCGATCAGCTTCTTCCTCGGCATCGCGATCGGTCCGCTCATCCTCGACCTGTTCCTGGCATCGAGCCCTGCCGGGCGGGCGACCCTCAAGCGCGATGCTCCGCGCGCGTTCGAGCTGGCGGCCGACGTGCGCACGTGGAAGGGACGCATGCCCAATCCGGTCGGCGTACTCGACCGTGGGCAGCTGGGCGGAACCGCCGGTGCCGCGGTGATCTCGAGCGCGACGTTCGTGTTCTCGCCTGTCGCGATGACCGTGCTGATGGGTGAGATGTTCGGTGGACGCATCAAGAACGGCTACCGGCGCCTGACGACGATGATGGCGGTCAAGAACGGCACGACCGAGTCGACCTACATCGCCGAGACGCTCATCCCGCTGATCGCGATCGGTCTGCCGCTGTCGCCGATGGCGGCCGGTCCCGCCAACCCGCTGTTCAACGCGCCGCCGGTCTTCACCATCGACGCCGAGACCGGTGAGACGAACAACCTGCACAACCTGCTCGACCCGTGGCAGTTCCTGGTCTTCGGTCTCGCTGCCGTTCTGATCGCGCTGATCATCACCTACCCGTTCGCGATGACCCAGGCGCACAGGGCTGCCGCCTGGATCATGAAGAAGGTGTCGCACGAGGCGATCATCGGCGCCTTCGCCGGGCTCATCGCCGTGATCTGCCTCTACGAGGGTGGAGTGATCGCTCTGCTCGTGGCCATCACCATCGGACTGGTCGGCGGACTGCTGAACAAGCTGTTCCACATGCACACCGGCGTTCAGTTCATGGGCTACTACGTCGCGGCACTCACCGTGCCAGCGATCGCGGGGCTGTTCGCGTAACAGCATCCGTCTCCCGGGCCCCGGACCGCGCACAGCGCGCCGTTCGGGGCCCGGCTCAGTCGTCGGTCAGCTCGCCGTGGATGCGGCGCAGGTCCTCCATGAGCGAGCCGACCAGGATCCAGTGATCGGATGCCGGCGGCCGCACCACCAGGGGGGCGGTGAGTGCCGGGATCGCCGAGGTCATCGGGGGCGCGTCCGGGGCATCCGACGCATCGGCGGCCAGCGTCTGCACCGCGAGCCGCACGTCGTGACCGGCGCGATGCAGCTGCTCGGCGATCGCCCGCACGGTCGGATCGTCGGCGAGCGCGTCGTCGTAGTGATCGAAGTACGCCCGCGTCATGCCGATCACCTGCGTCACGACGGGCGAGAGCCGCCCGTGCAGCTCGCGGATCCCGACCAGCTCGTCGCGATGCCGCGAGCGCCGCGGGTTCAGTGCCAGTGAGTCCTCGGCCGCTTTCAGCGATGTGTCGGCGGCATCCTTCATCGGGCGCAGCAGCCGCACCTGCAGCATCAGTTCGTGCAGCTGCGGTCCGGTGCGCACCGACGGCAGCGCGTCGGCGAGGCGGTCGAGGGATGCCGCGACCTCGCGACCCAGCAGCGTCACGTCGCGGCGTGCCGGGGCCGAGAGCACCGGCGGAACGACCACGATGTTCACGACGAAGCCGATCGCCGCGCCGATCAGCGTCTCGATGATCCGCTCCGCGGCATAGGCAGGGTTCGACGCGCCGAGCGCGAGCACCAGCAGTGCCGAGATCGCGACCTGGTTCGCGGTGCCCGTCGACGCCCGCAGCGCCCACGCGACCAGCATCGCCACGACCACCGCGGCCAGCACCACCCAGCCGTGCGACCCGAGCAGCAGGGTCAGCAGCACGGCGATGACGACGCCCACGATCACGCCCGCGCTGCGCTCGAGGGCCTTCGACAGCGACTGGTTGACGCTCGGCTGCACCACCAGCAGTGCGGCTATCGCCGCGAAGACGGGGAGCGGCCCCGGCAGCAGCCAGCCGGCGATCAGCCACGCGGCCACCGTGGCGGCGGCCGACTTCAGCACCTGCAGCAGCGGGGCCCGCTGCGCGGCTCGAACAGCGGATGCCAGGCGCATGACGACCACGCTAGTACCGGTTCTCGCCCGCCACAGACCCGCGAAACGGGAGCGGATGCAGGTCATCTGAACGTTTGCAGGTCGAAACACCGCAGAATCGACCTGCGTCCGTTCAAACTCCCTGCATTCGTTCCCGGCGTCGAGGCAGCGAGACGTAGAGGCGTCGAGAACTCGAGACATGGTTCGATAAGTGATGTGAATGACACCGAGCGGATGCTGCGCGCGCAGACCCGCGCCCTGTGGGCGACGCTGTGGTGCTTCGTGCTCGGCACGGTCGCCGGCACGGCCGCGCTGTGGGGAGCGCCCCGTCCTTTCGCCGGCGACGGTTCGGTCGTCGTCCCCACGGCGCTCGTCACCGGCGTGATCGCCGCCGGCGCCTTCGTCGTCAGCACTCTGATGCATCGCCGCAGTGAGACGAGGCGGATGCCGCGCTGGCAGACCATCGTCGCGCACCTGTCGGCCAGCGCCGTGATGATCGCCCTCGCCGGGGTGAGCGGATTCGGCGTGCTGCTCGCCGGTGAGGTGCTCGGCATCGGTCTGCAGGGTCTGGAACTCGCGCCGATCGGCGGCGGCCTGCTGGTGGGAGTCGCCGCAGCTGTCGCGGGCCGGCTGGCGTTCGACGCGGGGGTCGAGCTGCGCACCAGCGACATCGCCGCACTGCTGTTCGCGTTCCTGATCATCGGCACGCTGTTCGCGATGATCACCGCGTCGGATCCGACGTGGTGGCAGCGCAACTTCTCGCAGCTCGGCTCGGGTGGCGGCGGATGGGCGTTCAACGGGACGCTCGTCATCGCCGGAATGCTCGTCGCGACCACCGGGCTGTACATCGGCCGTGACCTGCACCGGCTGCGGGGGGATCGGATGCTGCGCCGCATCGCCGCGGTCGTGGTGGGCTGGCTGATCTCGGGCCTCGCGCTCGCCGCGGTCGGTCTGCTGCCGATCAACGTCTTCCCGAGTGCGCATGACGTGGTGGCGGTCTCGACGATGGCGCTGATCGTGGTCGCGGTGGTGCTGTCGGCGCGAGCCCTGCATGGCGGCCGGATGATGCGCGTGGTCACCGCCGTGCTCGTGGTGCTGGTGGCCGGTGCGGTACTGCTCACCGTGGTGCTGTCGGTGCTGACGGTGACGGCGCTGGAGAGCATCGTGATCGGCCTGGTGCTGGTGTGGATGACCACCTACGCCCGGGTGCTGGCGATCCTCGCACCGGCGGGTTCGCGCCCGTCACGGCAGCCCTCGCCGCTGCGCGCCGTGGCGCGCTGACGCCGATAACGGGTGTGTGACGGCGGATGACGGCCGCTTTTCCGCGCGGATCGAGCGTGTTAGGTTAGGCGAGGCTTACCACGACGTTCCCGTCGCGTGGAGCCACACCCCCGCCCAACGATCTGAAAGGGAAGCCTGTGCGCATTTCCCGCATTCTCGGCATCGGTGCCGCCGCCGTCCTGGCCGCCGGCCTCGTCGCCTGCGCTCCGTCCTCAGCATCCCCCGAGTCGGATGCCGAAGACACGGCATCCGGTGCGTTCCCCGTCACCATCGAGCACGTGTACGGCGAGACGACCATCAGCGAGAAGCCCGAGCGCGTGGCCGCCGTCGCGTGGGCGAACCACGAGGTTCCGCTGGCCCTGGGCATCGTGCCGGTCGGCATGAGCAAGGCCACCTGGGGCGACGACGACGGCGACGGCGTGCTGCCGTGGGTCGAGGACCAGCTCACCGAGCTGGGCGTCGACACCTCGCTGATCGGCGACGCCGAGGCCGAGAAGGCCGGTGACGTGCCCGTGCTGTTCGACGAGACCGACGGCATCGACTTCGAAGCCGTCGCCGACACCGCTCCCGACGTGATCCTGGCCGCATACTCGGGGCTGACCCAGGAGGAGTACGACACCCTCTCGAAGATCGCTCCCGTCGTCGCATACCCCGAGGTCGCCTGGGCCACCTCGCTCGAGGACATGATCGAGCTGAACTCCGCCGCGCTCGGCCTCGAGACCGAGGGTGACGCGCTGATCGTCGAGCTGCACACGCAGATCGACGCGGCGCTCGAGGAGAACAGCGCGCTCAAGGATTCCAAGGTGCTGTTCAGCTACCTCGACATGAACGATCTCAGCCAGATCGGCGTGTACACCAGCCACGACACCCGCCCCGGGTTCCTCGAGAGCGTCGGACTGCCGGCACCGTCGGTCGTCGCCGAGGCGACCGAGGGCACCGACGGCTTCTACGTGACCATCAGCTCGGAGCAGGCCGAGCGGTTCGAGGACGTCGACGTGTTCGTCACCTACGGTGACGACTCGACCATCGCCGCACTGCAGGCCGACCCGCTGCTGTCGAAGATCCCGGCGATCGCCGCCGGTCAGGTCGCCGTCCTGCAGGACAACACCCCGCTGGCAGCGTCGGCCAACCCGTCGCCGCTGTCGATCGGCTGGGGGATCGACGAGTACTTCGCTGCGCTCGCCGGTGCGCTCGACGGCCAGTGATCCGCAGCACCTGCTGACCGTCACCGCACTCCCATGACCGTGACCGCCGCACCACCCACCACGTCGGGCGCCGCAGACCTGCGGCGCCCGGCGCTGGTGCGCATCGGCTGGCTGCTCGTCGGGATCGTGGCGCTGGCACTGCTGTGCGTGCTGTCGGTGGCGTTCGGCTCACGCGCCGTCACCATCGACGACATCCTCGCCGCGCTCTCCGGGCACAGCGAAACCATCTCCCAGGCAGCCGTCACCAAGCGCATCCCGCGCACGGTGCTGGCCATCCTGGTCGGCGCCGCCCTCGCCCTCAGCGGTGCCACGATGCAGGCCGTCACCCGCAACCCGATCGCCGACCCTGGCATCCTCGGCGTCACGAACGGCGCCTCACTCGCGATCGTCCTCGGCATCGCCTTCGTCGGCATCACACAGCCGATCGCCTACATGGCCTTCGCGATCGCCGGCGCGGCGGTCGCGGCGGTATTCGTCTACATGGTCGGATCGCTCGGTCGCGGCGGTGCGACCCCGCTCAAGCTCGCGCTGGCCGGTGCGGCGACCTCGGCCGCGTTCGCCTCACTCATCAGCGCGATCATGCTGCCGCGCGTCGACATCCTCGGCAGCTTCCAGGCCTGGCAGGTAGGCGGGGTCGGCGGAGCCGACTGGTCGCGCATGGCGGCGTCGCTGCCCGTGCTCGCGGTCGGCGCGCTGATCTGCCTGGCCAGCGCGCGCGGCATGAACTCGCTCGCCCTCGGCGACGACATGGCCGCGGGACTCGGCGAGAACGTCGCCCGCACTCGGATGCTGTCGGCGCTGGGCGCCGTGATCCTCGCCGGCGTCGCCACCGCGCTCGCCGGCCCGATCGGCTTCGTCGGCCTGGTCGTACCGCACATGTGTCGGATGCTGATCGGCACCGACCACCGGTGGCTGCTGCCGTTCTCGGCGCTGGCCGGCGCGGCACTGCTGATCGCCAGCGACGTGATCGGCCGCGTGATCTCCCCGACCGAGGAGATCCAGGTCGGCATCGTCACCGCCGTGATCGGCGCGCCGCTGTTCATCTGGATCGTCCGCAGGCAGAAGGTGCGGGAACTGTGACCCTCGTCAGTGGCATCCCCTCTCCCGCCATCGCGGCGATCGCGGCGGGCCGCCGTCGTCGGCACCGACGTCACGCGACGGCGAGCATCGTGCTCGGCGTGCTCGTGGCCGTCGTGTTCGCCCTCTCGCTCACGATCGGCAACACCTTCTACACACCGAGCGAAGTGCTCGGCGTGCTGCTCGGCCAGCCGGTGCCCGGCGCGTCGTTCACGGTCGGCGAGCTGCGCCTGCCGCGCGCCATCACGGGTGCCCTCGCCGGGGTCTCGTTCGGCATCGCCGGCGTCACCTTCCAGACCATGCTGCGCAATCCGCTGGCATCCCCCGACATCATCGGCATCAGCACCGGCGCGAGCGCGGCGGCCGTGTTCGGCATCGTCGCCCTCTCGCTCTCGGATGCCGCAGTGTCGCTGTTCGCGCTCGCCGGGGCGCTGCTGACCGCACTGACCATCTACCTGCTCTCGTTCAAGGGCGGCTTCGCCGGCACACGGCTGATCCTGATCGGCATCGGCATCGCCGCCATGCTGCAGTCGGTCATCTCGTACCAGCTCTCCCGTGCGGCCGACTGGGACATCCAGGCCGCCATGCAGTGGCTGACCGGCAGCCTCAACAGCGCCAGCTGGGAGAAGCTGCCACCGCTGCTGCTGGCCTGCCTCATCATCGTGCCGGTGATGCTCTCGCGGCAGCGCAGTCTGAGCGTGCTGCGCCTGGGCGACGACTCGGCCGCAGGCCTGGGAGTGCGGGTGTCGGCGACCAGGCTCGCGCTCATCATCGGCGCCGTCGCACTGCTGGCATTCGCCACCGCGGCCGCGGGACCGATCGCCTTCGTCGCCTTCATGGCGGGACCGATCGCGGCGCGCATCACCGGGCCGGGCGCCAACCTGCTGGTGCCGTCGGCGCTGGTCGGCGCACTGCTCGTGCTCGTCGCCGACCTCGTCGGCCAGTTCGCGTTCGAGGGCCGCTATCCCGTGGGCGTCGTCACCGGCATCCTCGGAGCGCCGTACCTGATCTACCTGCTCATCCGCACCAACCGCACGGGAGGATCGCTGTGACCCAGCAGCACACGCTCACCGCCGATGGGCTCACCCTCGGCTACGGCGACCGCACGGTGATCGAAGACCTCGACCTGACCATTGCAACCGGCCGCATCACGGCGATCGTCGGCGCCAACGGCTGCGGCAAGTCGACGCTGCTGCGATCGCTGGCCCGGCTGCTGCGTCCGGCCAAGGGTGAGGTGCTGCTCGACGGCACGCCGGTGCGCAGCATGCACACCAAGCAGGTCGCCCGCGTCGTCGGGCTGCTGCCGCAGTCGCCGATCGCCCCCGAGGGCATCGCCGTCGCCGACCTGGTCGGCCGCGGGCGGCACCCGCACCAGAAGGCTCTCGCACGGTGGAACGCCCACGACTACGAGGTCGTCGCGGACGCCCTGGCCGTGACCGGCATCACCGATCTCGCCGATCGCAGCGTCGACGAGCTCTCGGGCGGGCAGCGCCAGCGGGTCTGGATCGCCATGGCGCTCGCGCAGGAGACCGACATCCTGCTGCTCGACGAGCCCACGACGTTCCTCGACGTCGCACACCAGGTCGAGGTGCTCGACCTGCTCACCGACCTGAGCCTGGCGCGCGGCACCACGATCGTGATGGTGCTGCACGACCTCAACCTGGCCGCTCGCTATGCCGACGAGCTGGTCGCGATGAAAGCGGGTCGCGTTCACGCCGTGGGCGCCCCGCAGCAGATCCTCACCAGTGAGCTGGTCGAGGACGTCTTCGGCATGGCGAACGTCGTCAGCGAGGATCCGGCTTCCGGCAAGCCGATGGTCACACCGATGGGAAGGCACCATGTCCACTGAAACCGCGTCCACCACCCGCACCCGCCCGTCGTACGTGCTCGCGCGCGCCGAGGTGCACGCGGTCGAGCGGGTCTCGCCCAGCTTCGTGCGCATCACCTTCGGCGGTGACGAGCTCGCCGAGTTCGGCACGCCGGGCGACGTGTACGACGCCCGCATCAAGATCGTGTTCCCGCCGGCATCCGGCATCCTCCCCCCGGTCGATCGCGCCGGCGACGACTGGTGGGGAGCGTACCTGGCGGTTCCCGAAGACCAGCGCGGATCGATGCGCACGTACTCGGTGCGCGAGCTGAAGGTCGACGGTGCGGCCACCGAGGTCGTCGTCGACTTCGTGCTGCACCTCGAGCCGGGACTGACCGGACCCGCCTCGCTGTGGGCGAGTGCCGCCGCCGTGGGCGACGAGGTGCTGATGGTCGGCCCGCGCCGCGACCGTGAGGACCGCAGCGGCATCGAGTACGACCCCGGCAGCGCCTCGCAGGTGTGCCTGGTCGGCGACGAGACCGCGGCGCCGGCGATCGCCCGCATACTGGAAGACGCCCCGCGCGACCTGCGCGGCATCGCGTTCATCGAGGTGCCGGACGCCGCGGACGCGCTTGCGATCCACGCGCCCGCCGGTGTCGAGGTGCACTGGCTGCCCCGCGGCGACGTCGCGCACGGGCTGCGCGTGATCCCGACGGTGCTCGACTACCTCGGCGACACCACCGGCGATGACATCGTCGTGCAGGACGCCGAGGGTGAGGACCTGGTGTGGGAGACGCCGGTGTACTCGGGCCTCGGCGAAGAGCTGACGACCGGTGGCTCGACCGACGCGGGTGATCGCTACTTCTGGATCGCCGGCGAGAGCGGTGTCGTCACCACCCTGCGCCGCCACCTGGTGAAGGATCTCGGCGTCGACCGCCGACAGGTCGCGTTCATGGGGTACTGGCGACGCGGCGTCGCCATGCGCGGCTGATGCTGCTCAGCTCTGCCGGCGCACCATCTCGGCGATCCATGCGGGGGCGAACGGCGAGGTGCAGTTCGGCGGTGTGGGGTAGTCGGCGAGCACCTGCAGGCGGTCGCCGATCGCGACGGCGCGCTCGCGCAGCGCGGTGTGGTGGATGCCGATGTTCGCAAGAGTCTCGTTCATCGCCCATTGCTCCCTTGCCGGTGCATCCTTGAGCTCGCGCTCGATCCGGTCGAGCAGCGCGTCCAGGTCGAGACCCTCGGGCTTCTTCTGCACCCGCGCCGTGGTCAGCGACCATCCGGCGGCGCGCGCGTCGGCATCCGCATCATCCATCCAGCGCACGCGCAGCTCCTCGGCGTGCGGCGACTTCTTGGCGATGTAGTTCACCAGCCAGTCGTGCGCCTTCGCCGATAGCGTGCTGCGCAGCATCCGATCCACTTCTTCGGCGGGCAGCTCGCGCGGCTTCGCGATGAGCAGGCCGAGCAGCTGCCCGGGCACGTCGTCGCTCGTCCACAGCTCGCGCGCGAGACAGGTGTCCATGCCGACGTGCTTCGCGAGCGCGCGCATCTTCGAGAGGTTCACGCCGTGCGCGTCGCCGTGCCGCTCGTTGACGGCGCGCGCCTTCGGGTCTTCGAGGGCGGTGAGTTCGGCGAGGGCGTCATGCGCGGTCATGGTGGCCATGTAAACAAGCGTAGGCCGACGGCGATCCGGGCGCCCAGGCGGATGGTCTGGCGCGCGGCCGTGTGCTTTGGCATCATCGGGGGCAACCGCAATGCGGTGATCATCACCGCGGGGAGGGACGACGATGTCCGACCAGATCTTCACGTACATAGCACTGGGGCTGTACTTCGCGGCGATGCTGCTCATCGGGTACATCGCTTTCAGACGCACCGACGATCACGAGGACTACATGCTCGGCGGTCGCAACCTGCCGCCGTGGGTGGCGGCGCTCAGCGCCGGGGCGTCCGACATGTCGGGCTGGCTGGTGATGGGACTGCCCGGCGCGATCTACCTGACCGGACTCATCGAGGCGTGGATCGCCATCGGCCTCACGATCGGCGCGTATCTCAACTGGCTGCTCGTCGCGCCCCGGCTGCGCGCGTACACCGAGGTGTCGCGCAACTCGATCACCGTGCCGAGCTTCTTCGAGAACCGGCTGCGCGACAAGACGCGACTGCTGCGCATCCTCTCGGGCGTGGTCATCCTCGTCTTCTTCACGCTCTACATCTCGGCGGGCATGGTTGCCGCCGGCGTCTTCTTCGAGAGCTCGTTCGGCGGCGACTACCTGTTCGGGATGCTGCTGATCGGCGTCATCACGCTGCTGTACACCCTGTTCGGCGGGTTCCTCGGGGCCTCGTTCACCGACGTCGTGCAGGGCGTGATGATGCTGATCGCCCTGATCGTCGTGCCCGTCGCCGCGATGATCGCCATCGGCGGCCTGGGTGAGACCACAGACCTCATCGCAGCGAACGCCGGTGCAGACCACCTGTCGTGGTTCGGTGGCACCGCGATCACCGGTGCGACGGTACTGGCGATCATCTCGTCGCTCGCCTGGGGCCTGGGATACTTCGGGCAGCCGCACATCGTCGTCCGCTTCATGGCGCTGCGCTCGCCGCAGGAGGCGAAGAGCGCCCGGCGCATCGGCATCAGCTGGATGATCATCTCGCTGATCGGAGCAGTCATCTCCGGTCTGGTCGGCATCGCGTACATGGCAGCCAACGGCATCGACCTCGCCGATCCCGAGACCGTGGTGCTGGTGATGTCGCAGACGCTGCTGCACCCGTTCGTGGCCGGACTGGTGCTGGCGGCGGTGCTCGCGGCGATCATGAGCACGATCTCGAGCCAGCTGATCGTGTCGTCGTCGGCGCTGGTCGAAGACCTGTTCAAGGTGTTCCGAAAGGAATCGCCGAAGGCGAAGACGCTGGTGCTGATGGGCCGACTGACGGTGCTGGTGGTCGCCATCATCGCCATAGTGCTCGCGATCACCCCGAACGACTCGATCCTCGGGCTGGTCTCGTTCGCGTGGGCCGGGTTCGGCGCCGCGTTCGGGCCGATCATCATCCTCAGCCTGTTCTGGCGGCGCCTCACCAACTGGGGCGCACTGGCCGGCATGTTCGTCGGCGCTGCGACGGTCTTCATCTGGAAGGCCCTCGACACCGGGCTGTACGAGCTGCTGCCGGCCTTCGTGCTCGGCATGGTCGTGGCGGTTGTGGTGAGCCTGTTCACCTATCGCCCGAACGAGGAGATCGAGAAGGAGTTCACCGACACCGGCACGATGCTCACCGTGCCGCGCCCGCACGCGGTGGGCGACACGCCCTGACATCGAGCGGGCCGGTGCCGGCGGCAACAGGGGGCGTCCGCCGGTGCCGGCCGCGGTCCGCGCGGAGGGACTCCGGCGCGGGACTCAGGCGCGTGGCGAGGGCACGTGGCGCGTGGCGGGACTCAGCCGCGCGGCGCGGCCGTCGAGGAGCGCACGATCAGTTCAGGATGCACGTCTTCGGGGGCATCCGAGATCTCGACCCCCTCGAGCTGCGCGATCAGGCGCAGCGCCGCGGCCCGGCCCATCTGCTCGAAGGGCTGGCGCACCGTGGTCAGTGCGGGGGAGGCGAAGCCGGCGAGCGCGATGTCGTCGACGCTGACCACTGAGATGTCCTCGGGCACGCGGCGACCCGCCTCGTGCAGGGCCCGGATGAGCCCGAACGCCATCTCGTCGCTCGAGACGAACACGGCCGTCGCCTCGGGGATCGCGGCGATCGTGCGGCCGGCGCGATAGCCCGATTCGGGTGTCCAATCGCCGGGGATCACCGGCGGTGGGGTGATGCCGCGTTCGGTGAGCACCTGCTCCCACGTCTCGCGGCGCTGTCGGGTCTCGAGCCAGTACTCATCGCCGGGCACGTGCCAGACAGTCTTGTGCCCGAGGTCGAGCAGGTGCTCGACAGCCTGCCGGGCGATGGCGTGCTGGTCGATGATGAGGGGCGCGTCGGGATGCATCGACAGGCGCTCGTTGCGGGTCGAGGGTGTGCGAGCAGTGCGCAGGCGCATCGCCGGGCTGTCGAGTTCGACCGGCACGCCGAGGATGATGCCCTCGGCACCCTGACGCTCGAGCCGGTCGAACGCCTCGACGAACGCATCGGCCGATGCGTGGTCGGCGACGGCGGCGGTGGTCACCGTATAGCGGTGCTCGGCGGCCGCCTGCTGGATGCCCACGCCGAGCGCCGCGGTGGAGTAGCGGTCGGTCGAGACCACGATGACGCCGAGGATGCGGGTGCGGCCCGAGGCGAGGGATGCGGCTGCGGCGTGCACCCGGTATCCCAGCTCTTCGACGGCGGCGAGCACGCGGCGCGCGGTCTCGGGACGCACGTTCTGCTGACCGGACATCACGCGCGACACGGTCTGGGTCGACACGCCGGCCAGGCGGGCGACGTCGACCTGGTTCGGAGCGCGGTCATCAGAGGGGTGGCGCGGTGACATGTGCCCATGTTAGCGAGTGTGGGGGTTTGGCCCGCAAGCCCTGACGATGACAGAATGAGAGCGCAAACATCATCGTCAAGGGAGATCCATGTCCACCTCCGCTTCCCCCTCGCTCACCTGGAGCGACGGCGAGATCCAGCGCGACGGCAAGCCGCACCGCATCCTGTCGGGAGCGGTGCACTACTTCCGCGTGCACCCGGACCAGTGGGAGGATCGTCTGCGTCGCCTCGCAGCCATGGGGGCGAACACGGTCGACACGTACATCGCCTGGAACTTCCACGAGCGCACCGAGGGCGAGTACGACTTCACCGGATGGCGCGACGTCGCACGCTTCATCCGCCTCGCCGGCGAGGTGGGCCTCGACGTGTTCGTGCGCCCCAGCCCGTACATCTGCGCGGAGTGGTCGAACGGCGGCATCCCCTTCTGGCTGTCGGGCCGCACCTCGACCCTGCGCACGGTCGACCCTGCCTACCTGGCCGCGGTCGATGCCTGGTACGACCAGCTGATCCCGCAGGTGGCACCGCTGCAGGCCGCCCATGGCGGACCGATCCGGTTGATCCAGGTCGAGAACGAGTACGGCTCCTACGGCAGCGACGCCGGATACATGGCGTACCTGCGCGACGCACTCACCTCGCGCGGCATGGTCGAGATGCTCACCACCGCCGACGGCACCACGGCCGACATGGTGCGCAACGGCAGCACCCCCGGGGTGATGGGCACCTTCACCTTCGGCACCGGCGTGCCCGCCGCGATCGCCCTGAACCGCGACGGCGAGCACCTGATGTGCAGCGAGCTGTGGGGCGGATGGTTCGACCACTGGGGCGAGCAGCACCACGTGCGCTCGGCCGACAGCATGATCGGGACCGTCGACGAGCTGCTCGCCGCCGGCGGATCCGTGAGCCTGTACATGGCGCACGGCGGCACGAACTTCGGCTTCTGGGCCGGCGCGAACCACGACGGCAACATCCAGCCCACGATCACCTCGTACGACTCCGACGCGCCGATCGGCGAGGACGGCACGCTGGGCGACAAGTTCCACGCGCTGCGCGCGGCGTTCGCCCCCTTCCACGACGGTGAGCTGCCGGAGGTGCCGGAAGCCCCCAAGCGCCAACCCGCGGCATCCGCCGCTCTCACCGCGCAGGCGGGTCTGCTCGACGTCGTGCGCTCCTTCCCCGTGACGGCGGAGTCGCCCATGCCGCTGACGTTCGAGGCGCTCGGCGCCGAGGAGGGGCTCGTCGCCTACGAGTCGCAGATCACCTTCCCCGCAGCGGCGACCATCGGCATCCTCGGTCTGCGCGACCGCGCGACCATCTATCTCGACGACATGCGTCTCGGAGTGCTCGAGCACGACGGCTCGCACACCCTGGCGCTGCCCGCCGACGGCGGCGAGGGCCGGCTGACGATCCTCGTCGAGAGCCTCGGCCGCATCAACTACGGACCCTTCACCGGCGAGGCGAAGGGCATCCTGCAGGGGGTCGTCATCAACCGTCGTCGCTACGTGCACGGGTGGGAGCACCGCGTACTCGGCGACGGAGTGCCCTCTTCCCCGGTTCCTGAGCGAGCGCAGTCCTCTTCCCCGGTTCCTGAGCGAGCGCAGCGAGACGAAGGGGCCCTCGGCCTCGCCGCAGCATCGTTCGACGTCACTGACGTCGCCGACGCCTGGCTGGCGTTCCCCGGCGGTGCCAAGGGCATGGTCTGGCTGAACGGCTTCCTACTCGGCCGCTACTGGGAGCGCGGCCCGCAGGAGACGCTGTACGCGCCTGCTCCGCTGTGGCGCGAGGGAGCCAACGAGATCGTCGTGCTCGACACCGACCGCCTCGGCAGCTCCGTCGAGATCCGTGAACAGCCCGCCTTCGGCCCCGTCGAGGAGTTCATCGGCAGCTGACGCTCGATCAGTCTCGACGCATTTGGCTCCCCGCCAGCATCCGCGCACACATTCCCGCCAGCATCCGCGCACCCAGCATCCGCGCACCCAGCATCCGCGCACGCATTCCCGCCGGCATCCGCGCACGCAACCGGCGCACCATCAGGAGCACCCAGCGCACCCCATAGAACAGCGCACCTCCCGCCGAATCCGGCAGGAGGTGCGCAGGCGAGCGAGCCGGGCCGGGCGTCAGCCCTTGACGGCGCCGGCGGCCAGGCCGCTGCGCCAGTAGCGCTGCAGCGTGAAGAACAGGATGATCAGCGGGATCACACCGAGCAGCGCGCCGAGCATGACGGCGCCCTTCTCGGGGGCGAAGTAGCTCATCATGCCGTACAGACCGAGGGTGACCGGCTTGAGCTCGGGGCTCGAGATCATCATCAGCGGCAGCAGGAAGTTGTTCCACGTCGCGACGAAGACGAACAGGAAGATCGTCACCATCGCCGGGCTCAGCAGACGCAGCACGATCGTGAAGAAGATGCGCACCTCGCTGGCGCCGTCGATGCGCGCGGCCTCGAGCAGCTCGGTCGGCACGGACGACTCCGCGTAGACCATGCCGAGGAACACACCGAACGGCGAGACGGCCGAGGGGATGATGATCGCCCACATCGTGTTGGTGAGCCCCAGGGCGTGGAACTCCATGTACAGCGGCACCGTCAGCAGGGCGACGGGCAGCAGCAGGCCTGCCATGATCACGGCGACCGCGATCCTCTTCCCCGGGAACACGAACTTGGCGATCGCGTAGCCGGCCATGATGGCGAACAGCGTGCCGATGACACCGGCCGCGGTCGAGTACAGCACCGAGTTGCCGACCCAGCGCCAGAAGTTGCCCTGCGTCCAGTTCATCAGGCTGTCGTAGTTGGCGGCCAGGTTCCAGTCGGCGAACCAGAAGCCGAAGGTGTTGGTCAGGTCGGCGTTGCTCTTGGTCGACGCGACGATCACCCAGAACACCGGAACGAGGAAGTAGAGCAGCGCGACGACGAGCGCGATGATCCCGAACGTGCGGGCGACGGGGCCGGGTGCGATGGAGCGCGGAGGCAGATCGGCGGATGCTGCCACGCGGCGCTTCTTCGGTGCGGCGGCGATCACGGTGGTGGCGCTCATGTCAGTTCGCCTTTCTGCGCTGCGCGAATGCGTACACGACGGCCAGCAGGCCGGCTATGACGGCCAGCAGCAGCGAGTACGCCGATGCGGGGCCGCTGCCCGACGGGGAGACCTCGCCCATCATCGAGTTGTAGGTGAGCATCATCGGCGTGTAGTCCAGACCCATCCATGAGTTGGCGCCCTCCATGATGACCGGCTCGTTGAAGAGCTGGATCGTGCCGATGATCGACAGCAGCACGGCCAGCAGAGCCGCACCGCGCACCATGGGCACCTTGATGCGCATCGAGATCTGGAATCCGTTGGCGCCGTCGATGCGGGCGGCCTCGTACAGCTCGCGCGGGATGGACTGCAGCGCCGCGAGGAAGATCAGCATGTTGTACCCGGTGTAGGTCCAGGTAGTCATGTTCGCCATCGAGGCGAGGATCGTGCCGGGAGCCATGAAGTCGATGCCCGCGGGCAGGAACGGGATGAACGGCGAGACCTCGGGCGTGTACAGGTACAGCCAGATCATCGCGGCGATCACGCCCGGAATGGCGAACGGCAGGAAGAACGACAGGCGGAAGAACGCCGGGCGCCGCACGAGGAACGAGTCGAGCAGCAGTGCCAGCGCAAGTGCGGCGATGATCATCACCGGGATCTGGAAGGCGCCGTAGAGCACGACGCGCCCCATGCCGAGCCAGAACGCGTCGTTGGTGGCAGCGGCGGCGAGATTGTCGAACCCGACGAAGGTGTCGACGAGTTCACCGCCGCCGAACAGGCCGCCGCCGGCGGGCTTCTGCGCGAAGAACGCGGCGCGCACCGAGATGACGATCGGCACGAGGAAGACCAGGATGAACAGCACCGCGAACGGTGTCATGAACAGCCATCCCGTGCGCGCCTCCTGCCGTGCGCGGAAACCTCTTCGCGCACGGGAGCGTCGGCTGATGGACTCGGTGCTCACGGTCGGATGCCGCCTTTCGAAAGGATCAGGCGGGGGCGACCGCGATGCGGTGGCCCCCGCCTGATCTGCGTGCTGTGGGTCGGGTTACTCGGCGACCGGCAGGCCGAGATCCGTCAGCGCCTTGACCGCCGTGGCCTGAGCCGTGGCGAAGACATCGGCGACCTTCTTGTCACCGGTGGTGACGCCGGCCGCGGTCTCGGTCATGGCCGAAAGGGTGGAGAAGCCGGGCGCGTAGGGGAAGTCCGGGTTCATGTTCGCGGTCGCGGTGGCGAGCTCGGCGAGCACGTCCTGACCGCCGAACTGGCGCAGCATCTTCTCGCTGCTCTCCGGCGTGCCATTGGCGGCGACGACGAGACCCTGCGAGGCGAGGTCGTCGATCTGGGTGTTGAACCAGTCGTTGAACTTCATCGCCTCGACGGGGTTCTCGCAGCCCTTCAGCACGGCGACACCGGAGCCGCCGTCGGGGCCGGTCATCTGACCCGCGCCGAAGTCGGGCAGCTGCGCGACGCGCCACTGGCCCTCGGCCTCGGTGCCGTCGAGCGAGTCGAGCAGGAAGCCCGCCTCCCATGCGGCGCCGACGTGGCCGATCAGGCTGCCGTCGTTGAGGGCGACGGTGAACGGCTCGCCCCAGCGGTCGGCCTTGAGGGTCAGGTCGTTGTCGAGGAGGTTCTGCCAGAAGGCGGCGACCTTCTGCGATCCGGCGCCTTCGGCGTCGACGATCCACTCCTCGCCCTCGGTGGAGAACCACGTGTCACCGGCGGCGGCGGACTGCGCGGCGAGCCAGTGCGTGGCCTCGTCGGCGGTGAACGCGGTGACGTACTTGCCCTGTGCGGCGGCGGTGGCCGAGTCGGCGGCGAGGTCCTCGATCGTGGCGGGAACGTCGAGTCCGAGCTGCTCGAATGCGCTGGCGTTGTAGAAGTAGACCAGCGGACCCACGTCCTGCGGGAGGCCGACGACGACGTCGCCGACGCGCATTCCGGCGAAGGCGCCGGCCGAGTAGTTGGACTCGTACTTCTCGGCCTCGGCAGTGACGTCCTCGAGCAGACCCTTGACGAAGAGCTGCGGTGCCTCGGAGTAGCCGACCTGCGCGAGGCACGGCGCGTTGCCGGCCTTCACGTCGGTCTCGAGCTTCAGGATCATGTCGGTGGCGGCGCCGTCGAACTTGGTCGTCTTCACCTGGATGTCGGGGTTCGCCTCGTTCCAGCGCTCGGTGATCTCGGCGACGGTGGCCATGTCCGTGCCGTTGTCGAGACGGTGCATGTACTCGATCGTGACCGGCTCACCGCCGGTGGGTGCGTCGCTCGAGCCGCTGCTGCAGGCAGCCAGGCCGAAAGCGGACAGTGCGCCGACGCTGACGACTGCGGCGGTGCGGATGATGCGTGACGTGGATGCCATGTGCTGTGCTCTCCGGTGAGTGCGAAGTGTGGATTCGGGTGCGCCCGCTTCGCGGGCAGGTACTCCGTGGCCATTAAACCTCAGAATGTTTGCGCTGACAAACCGAAAGTCCAAGGATTGGCGCGCTCCGGGAACGTTTCCCGGCAACGCTCACATCCAGCATCCGACCCGCTGAGAAACCACCTCCCGCACGAGAAACCACCTCCCGCGTGGTTTCTCACGCGGAAGGTGGTTTCTCGAAGGTCGCGGCCCCTCGGGCCGGGCGGGTCAGCCCTGCGGAGGCGTCACCGTGATGAGTGCGGCGGTGTTGTTCTGCATCGCCTTCTTCACCGTGACGACCGTGCCGTAGCCGACACCCGCATCAGCTGGGTTGCCGGTGCCGAGCACCGTGTTGCCCAGGTCGACGCCGTAGTACTCCGTCGCCGGAGAGCCGTCTGCGTACACGACACGCGTCGAGTACGGCGCGCCGCCGATCGAGGGCACGACCACCGAGCCGTCGGCGTGACGGTAGTACAGTCCGTCGTCACGCACCTCGACGCCGGGCACCCAGCCCTGATCGTCGGTGAAGGTGCGCACCGGCGCCTGTGGTGCGAGCGTGGTGCATGCCTCGGTGTACGCGGCGTCGACCACGCAGTCCTCGAACTCGTAGGTCGGCTGCAGACCGAACGCCGCGTTCGACGACTGGGCACGGCTGGAGAGGTTCTTCAACACGCTCGGGTCGAGGTCGGCACCCGCACCGGTGCGGCGCAGCGGATCGAAGTGGCTGTCCACCAGCAGCAGGCCGCCCTTCGCACCGTAGCTGGGCAGGGCGGTCAGGTTGGCCACCACGTGGTTCGTGTCGCCGTAGGTGGCGTCGCGGTACCAGACCAGTGCACCGGGCGCGTTGTACGGCACCTTCTCGACCTTCCAGGCCTCGTCGCTGTACACGGTGGTGTAGCCGTACTTCAGACCCTCGTCGAAGCCGTCGAGGTTGCGCCACTCGACCATGTAGTACTGCGCCTTGATCTGCGTGCCGCTGTCGCGGTGCCAGCCGGGACCCGAGGTGTCGGTCCAGGTGGCCTCCTCGGCGGTCCAGCCGTTGTCGCCGGATTCGACGTCGTCGCTCCAGACCGTCTCGTCGCCGCTGGTCAGCGAGAAGTCGTCCGAGAACCAGCCGCGCTCCTGGAATGCGGCGTCGGTCGCCATGCGCAGGCGCAGCTGGATGCTCTGACCGGCGTAGGCGGAGAGGTCGACGTAGTCGTGTCGCCAGCCGTCGGTCGAACCGCTCAGGCCGTACTTCTTGCCGCCGAAGTCGTCCATCCGCCCGTTCGGGTCGGCGTAGCCGTCATCGGTCGAGACGAGTGCGCCGCTCTCCTCGTACACCTTCTGCTCGGTCCAGGTGGATCCGCCGTCGGTCGAGACCTCGACGAAGCCGTAGTCCCAGTCCGCCTCGATGACGTAGTCGTTCCACATCCAGAACCGCCCATCTGCCGGGACGCTGTCGATCGTGCGCGTCAGGCGGTCATCCGCCCAGGCCTGGCTGCCCCCGGAGTACCACATCTCCTCGCCGCTGTGCGGCTCGGCGAGCGTGATCTGCTTGTCGGGAAGATCGATCTTGATGCCGTCCTTCGTGCCCTTCTTCGGGCGCGACGTCTGGCCGACCTTGATGGTCTTGGTGTTGTCGCCTGGGCTGACGACCTCAGGGTCGGCCCAGCCGAGCACCCACTTGTCCCAGATGCCCATGTGGGTCGGCATCGACTGGAAGATCGGGCCGGAGTGCGACCCCGAGCTCATCAGGTCCCAGAAGTCGATGTCGGAGTTGGCCGCACCCGATGTGTCGTACAGATCGGGCAGGCCCAGGTCGTGGCCGTATTCGTGGGCGAACACACCCACACCGGAGTCCTCGGGCTGCACGATGTAGTTCGAGATCTTCAGGTCGGTGCCGGGGATAGTCGCTCCACCCGCCACCGCCGAGGAGTGCGCCCAGATCGCGTAGGTGCCCTGTGCGCCGCCGCCGCCGGACTTGTCCTCGCCGGCATGCACCAGCACGACGTGGTCGATCACGCCATCGGGCTCGTCGAAGACGCCGTCGCCGTCACGGTCGCCCTGATCCTCGATGTCGTAGTCGGCCCAGGGGAAATCGGGCTGCTGTTCCGCCAGCGCGTTGACCGCGTCGATCGGCAGCTGACCGGGACCGAGCGGGTTGTCGGGGTGGCCCTGCATGTCCTGCATCGGGCCGGCCTCGTACTCGCCGGCGTCGTTCAGATGGCACACCGTTGCGCCGTAGTATGCCTCCGAGTGGGGCACGGTGACCCAATCGGTCGCCTCACCGGTGACGGTGTAGGCGCCGCGCGACATCTCCTCGTACATGTTCTTCATCGTGTAGCCCGAGATGTCGAACCCGGCTTCGCCGTCGGGGCCGGTCAGGTCGGTGCGCACGCGCTCGGTGATGCCCTCGTCGGTGAAAAGCATCTTGTTGAAGTGCTCGCTCGAGAAGTCGGGCACCCACATCGTGTTGTTGTCCTCGTGCGGTGCGTCGGCGGGGTTGGGGATGTTGTTGTGCAGCACCGGACCCTGTACGTCACCGGGCTTGCACGTGGTTGCGCCGAACGACGTCGGCACGTACAGGTCGCTGAAGTCCTCGGTGCCGTCGAACTCGACGAGGATCGTCAGCAGCTTGGCCTGCTGCGTGGTCTTGGAGCGCTTGAGGTTCTTGGAGTTCTTGAGCTCCTTGGGGCTCTTGCCGGTTTCGATGGCCTTCGCCTCGAGGTTGGCGAGCTGCGCTGCGGCCATCGGGTTGCCCTGGGCGTACTTGTGGTCGTGCTTCGTCGCACGCTCCATCGCCTCGCTGCTCAGCGAGCGTCGGCTGTTGCCGTTCTTGTCGGCGATCCGCATGTCGCCGGTCGTGTCGAAGCTGCTCTCGGCCCGGGGTGCGACGTAGTTCATGTAGTACTCGCCCGAGCCGATCTCGGCGGGTTGCGGTGGCGGATCGGACGATGGCGCTCCGCTGGCGGGGATCGCGCCGGCGGTGAAGCCTGCGACCACCAGCGCGAATGCCGAGGAGGTCGCCGCGACACGCCGTCGTGTGCGGGCGGATTGTTCTGACATTGCTTCTCCCTTCGCGCGCCGCGCGAGGGTGTCGCAACGGCGCGATCGGTATGCGCCGATCAGACGCACGAGTACTGGCATACCGTGAAGAGGGCGTGCAGCGGAAGCCTTTCCGGAGAATCTCCTGAGGGTGCCGTCGGGCGAATACCGGGTGGTCAGGGCATCGGAATAGGGAAGATTTCCGATGTGGCCGGGTGACCTCAGCGAGGAACGTGGATCTCACCACACGAAGGAGATCCCCATGTACGAGCACCCCTACCTCATCTACCGCGCGGTGGAGCTCGACGGCGCGCGTGCGGCACTGGAACTCGAGCGGGCGCGCGTCGCGCGCGAGCACCCCGAGCGTCTGGTCGCGCGACGCGGGTGGTGGAATCGGATGCTGCACCGCGGGCGTCCCGCACGCGCCGTCGCTCCGTCCGCAGTCCCGCGGCCCGCCGCGGAGAGCGCATGAGTCCGCGGACTGCGGCCCACGGTGTCGGTGGTCGGTGGCACGATGAACTCATGTCCGTCATCGCACCGGCCGTCGACATGGTGGGCCGCGACGTCGAGTCAGCACGGCTCGACGCCGCGCTGAAGCGTGCGCAGAAGGGCGAGACGGGCGCGGTGCTCGTCGCCGGCGAGGCCGGGATCGGCAAGAGTCGGCTGCTGCGCGAGTTCCGTGTGCGGGCGGATGCCACTGCCGACGTCGTCGCGGGGTGGTGCCTCGACTACGGGTTCGCGCCGTCACCGTACGGACCGCTGCCGTCGATCCTTCGGGGCGTCCTCGACGCGCTCGATGACCCTCAGGCGGAGTCTGCGGGTGCGGCCCGCGACGCCTTGCGCCTGCTGCTGCCCGAGCTGGGCGGCGGTATCGTCGACCGGCCCGGGACGTCGCCGGAGGCGCTGCGCGAGGCGATCGTCACGCTGTTCGAGGCGGCGGCCGCGGTGCGACCGGTGGTGGTGATCATCGAAGACCTGCACTGGGCAGACGACGCCACCCTCGCGTTGCTGTCGTTCCTGCTGCGTGCTCTCGAGGGCACCCGCATCCTGTTCGTCATCACCTGTCGCGTCGACGAGGTGCGTCGGGGTGCGGCGGTGCGGTCCTTCCTCGTCGAGTCGGAGCGTGCCCGACTGATGGAGCGCATCACACTGCCGCGGCTCGACGACGTCGAGATGCGCGTGCTCGTCGAGGCTCTCTGCGGGCCGGTGGACGACACCCAGTTCGAGCGGGTGCGCGAGCGCGCCGAGGGTGTGCCGTTCTTCATCGAGGAGCTCTCCTCGAACGCGTCGGGTCCGATCCCCGAGACGCTGCGCGAGGTGCTGCTGGCCCGCTACGACTCGCTCGGCGACGATGCGCAGCGCGTGGTCCGCACGGCATCGGGGTCGGACGCGCCGATCGACCACGAGCTGCTGGCCCGCTTGGTCGACCTGCCCGATGATCGCCTCGACGACGGCATCCGAGAGGCGGCGAACGTCGGCATCCTCGCGGTGCGCACCGACGACTTCTACGGTTTCCGCCATGCGCTGCTGCGCGAGGCGGTGCACGACGACCTGCTGCCCGGTGAGCGCGCGCGCCTGCATCGCGCCTACGCCGAGGCGCTCGAGGAGCGCGCGTCGGCATGTGTCGGATGCCAGGAGGCGGCGCTCGCGTATCACTGGCACCAGGCGCATGATCCGCGGCGGGCGCTGGTCGCGGCGATCGGGGCGATGGACCGGTCGCGGCGCAGCTTCGCGTTCTCGACGGCGGCGCGCTACGGCGAGATGGCGCTCGAACTGTGGGATCAGGTGTCCGATGCCGAGCAGGTGACCGGCACGGACCACGTCTCACTGCTCGCACGACTGGGGTCGATCCTGCGCAATGCCGGTGATGGCGAGCGGGCGCTGCTGGTCGTGAACATGGCTCTCGACGAGGTCGACCGCGACCGTGTCGACCCCGCGGTGCTGGTGCGACTGCTGCGCGATCGCGGAATGTACCTGACCGCGCTGGGCAAGCCGAAGCAGATCGAGACGCTGCAGCAGGCGCTGTCCGAATATGAGACGCGCGGTGTCGATGAGCCCCGGCTGCACTCCGTGCTGCTGTCGCTGCTGGCCGGGCGAACCATGATCGTCGGGCGGCTGCACGATGCGGTCCGCCTGGCCGACGAGTCGTTCCAGGTCGCCGGCGACGACGCCGCACAGCGCTCGGTCGCCGCGAACATCCGTGGCAACAGCCGGGTGCACCTCGGTGAGGTCGAAGCGGGATTCGACGATTTCGCGGTCGCCTGGGCGAACGCCGAAGACCTGAACGCGCAATTGAAGTACCGGGTCAACGTCTCAGACGCGCTGTACAACCTGGGTCGCTACCGTGAGGCGGTGGAGCTGGCCGAGGGCGGCATGGACGACGCCCGCCGTATGGGTGTGGAGCGCACCAGCGGTTCGATCCTCACACAGAACCGGGTCGAGCCGCTGCTCGAACTGGGGGAGGTCGGTCGCGTCGAGCAGCTGCTGGCCAAAGACCTCACGTTCCGCACGCACCGGGTGTTCCGCGCGTACACGACGGCCACGCGCATCCGTGCGCTCGCATGGCGCGGACGCGTCGATGCGGCTGAGGCGCTGCTCGACGAGTGGCGGCCGCGCATGCATCAGATCGCCGACATCGAGCGGCAGGTGCGGTTCTCGCTGTGGCGCACCGAGCTGGTGCTGTGCCTGAGCCGCGCCGACGGTGCCGGCGCCGCCGAGGTGCTCGCCCGGGTGCTCGACGACACCGGAGCCGACATCGGTCACAAGGCGCGGATCCTGCTCGACGGCGGGTGGGCCGTGAGTCTGCTGCGTGCCGACGGAAGGCGAGCGGATGCTGATGCGCTGGCCGATCGGCTGCGCGACGCCTGGCATCGGATGCCGGCGACGCTGCGCCCCGAGCGGTGGCAGGTGCTGCTGGAGGCACTCCTGGACGGCGAGCCATCGGCACTGCGTGCGGCGATCCCTGTCGCCGATGACGATGACATGCCTGTGGTCTTCCGGATGGTCGTGCGGTACGAACTCGCCCGCATGCTGATCGTGGACGGTGATCGTGCCGGGCGGGCCGAGGCCGCGGTGCTGCTGGGCCGGGCGGGTGCGCTGGCCGCCGAGTACGAGCATGGCGTTCTGCAGCGTGACATCGCTGCGCTCGCCGAAGCGGCCGGTGTGGCCGAGCAGGCGCCCGAGGGGCTGGCCGCGCTGACCGCGCGCGAGAACCAGGTGTTCACGCTGCTGGCCGAGGGGCTGAGCAATCGGCAGATCGGCGAGCGTCTGTTCATCAGCGTGAAGACGGTGAGCGTGCACGTCTCGGCGGTGCTGCGCAAGCTCGGCGTCGCCACGCGCAACGAGGCGGCGGCGCGCTACCGCGCGGAGGCCGAACCCGTCGCCGGCTGATCCTGTGATCTTGTCGGATACCCCTCTGGGAATACCCCAGGGGGGTATCTTGTAGTACCCTGAGACATGTACCCCCCAGGGGTACCTGAATCGAGGAGATCACATGACCACCACCGAGTTCCACGTCACGGGCATGACCTGCGGCCACTGCGAGATGTCCGTGCGCGAAGAGGTCGCCAAGGTCGCCGGCGTCGACAGCACTGTCGTCAGCCACCAGACCGGCCGGCTGCTGGTCACGTCCGCCGCGCCCGTCGACACCGCCGCGGTCATCGCCGCCGTCGATGAGGCGGGGTACCGGGCCGTCTCGGCCTGACACCGACGCGCCACCGACCAGCCAGAATCCAGCCAGGAGCACTCATGACCGCCACAGCGCAGAGCAGCATCGACCTCGAGATCGGGGGAATGACCTGCGCCTCGTGTGCGATGCGCATCGAGAGGAAACTCAACCGCATCGACGGCGTGACCGCCACCGTGAACTACGCCACCGAGAAGGCACAGGTCACCGTCGAGGGTCAGCTCGACGCGGCGCGGCTGATCACCGAGGTCGAGAACGCGGGATACACGGCGAAGCTGCCCGCGCCGCCTCAGGCCGCGAACCCGGCCGAAGGGGCCGACGCTGAGGACCCTGAACTGCGCGCGCTGCGGCACCGGCTGATCGGCTCGATCGTGCTGTCGGTGCCGGTGATCCTGCTGGCGATGATCCCGGCCCTGCAGTTCACCTACTGGCAGTGGCTCTCGCTCGCCCTGGCCGCGCCCGTCGTCGTCTGGGCGGCCTGGCCGTTCCACCGGGCGGCCTGGATCAATCTGCGTCACGGCGCGGCCACCATGGACACGCTGGTGAGCATGGGCACGAGCGCCGCATTCCTGTGGTCGCTGTACACGCTGTTCTTCGGCACCGCCGGCATGCCGGGCATGACCCATGGCTTCAGCTTCACGATCGAGCCGTCCGACGGAGCGGGCAACATCTATCTCGAAGTCGCCGCGGGTGTGACGATGTTCATCCTCGCCGGACGCTACTTCGAGAAGCGCGCGAAGCGCACGGCCGGCTCCGCGCTGCGCGCGCTGCTCGAACTCGGTGCGAAGGAGGTCGCCGTCCTCCGCCCTTCCCCGGTTGCTGAGCGAGCGGAGCGAGACGAAGTGCGCATCCCCACCGGCGACCTGCGCGTCGGCGACGAGTTCATCGTGCGGCCGGGCGAGAAGATCGCCACCGACGGAGTGGTCGTCTCGGGTACCTCGGTCATTGATCAGTCCATGGTCACCGGCGAGTCCGTGCCGGTCGAAGTCGCGGCGGGGGATGCCGTCACCGGCGCCACCGTGAACGAAGGTGGCCGACTCGTCGTGCGCGCCACCCGTGTGGGAGCCGACACGCAGCTCGCGCAGATGGCGCGGATGGTCGAGCAGGCGCAGACCGGCAAGGCCGAGGTGCAGCGCCTCGCCGACCGGGTATCGGGCATCTTCGTCCCGATCGTGATCGCCGTCGCCGTGGTCACGCTCAGCGTCTGGCTGGTGCTCGGCCTTCCGGCATCCGCCGCTTTCACCGCCGCCGTCGCGGTGCTGATCATCGCGTGCCCGTGCGCGCTGGGTCTGGCCACGCCGACCGCGCTGCTGATCGGCACCGGCCGCGGGGCTCAGCTGGGCATCCTCATCAAGGGGCCGGAGATCCTGGAATCGACCCGTCGCGTCGACACCGTGGTGCTCGACAAGACCGGCACCGTCACCGAGGGACGCATGAGCGTCGCCCGTGTGGTTCCCGAGGCGGGCACGGATACCGCTGAACTGCTGCGCCTGGCCGGCGCGGTGGAGGATGCCAGTGAGCACCCCATCGCCCGGGCGATCGCCAAGGCCGCCGGCGGCGGTGCGCTGCCCTCGGTCGAGTCGTTCCAGAACATCGCCGGACGCGGGGTCACCGGAGTCGTCGACGGCCACGCACTGCTTGTCGGGCGGGCTTCGCTGCTCGAGGATTGGGCGATCCACCCGTCGCAGGAGCTGCTCGACGCAAAGACCGCCGCCGAGGCCGCGGGTCAGACTGTCGTGCACGTCGCATGGGACGGCGCGTCCCGCGGCGTGATCATCGTCGCCGACGCGGTGAAGGCGACCAGCGCCGAGGCGGTGGCATCGCTGAAGGCGCTCGGACTCACCCCGGTGCTGCTCACCGGCGACAACAGGGCCGCTGCCGAGCACATCGCCGCGCGGGTGGGCATCGATCAGGTGATCGCCGAGGTGCTGCCGGCCGACAAGGTCGAGGTCGTCGCGCGCCTGCAGGGCGAGGGACGGATCGTCGCAATGGTCGGCGACGGCGTCAACGATGCGCCGGCGCTGGCCCAGGCCGACCTCGGCATGGCGATGGGCACCGGTGCCGATGCGGCCATCGAGGCGTCGGACATCACGCTCGTGCGGGGCGACCTGCGCGCGGCATCCGATGCGATCCGCCTCTCACGCCGCACCCTCAGCACCATCAAGGGAAACCTGTTCTGGGCGTTCGCATACAACACCGCGGCGATCCCGCTGGCGGCCCTCGGGCTGCTGAACCCGATGCTCGCAGGGGCAGCGATGGCCTTCTCGAGCGTCTTCGTCGTGGGCAACAGCCTGCGGCTGCGCCGCTTCCGCTGACACGTCAGCAGGCCGGAGGAATGTGATGACCGATCCACACGCTCACCACGGGAGCGAGGCCGTTTCGTCTCGCTCCGCTCGCTCAACGACCGGAGACGGGCACGGCGGCCACGGTGGCCACGCCGGCCACGGCGATCATGTCGGGCAGTTCCGGCGGCTGTTCTGGATCAATCTGCTGATCGCCATCCCGGTCGTCGCGTTCAGCGGGATGTTCGCCATGCTGCTCGGCTACGAGCTCCCCGACTTCCCGGGTGCGAGGTGGATCGCCCCCGTTCTCGGCACCGTGATGTACGTCTGGGGTGGCAGGCCCTTCCTCACCGGCGCCGTTGACGAACTCCGCGCCCGCAAGCCCGGGATGATGCTGCTGATCGCCCTCGCGATCACCGTCGCCTTCCTCGCCTCCTGGGGCGCGAGCCTCGGCATCCTGCATCACGAGCTCGAGTTCTGGTGGGAGCTCGCGCTGCTGATCGTGATCATGCTACTCGGCCACTGGATCGAGATGCGCTCCCTCGCCCAGACCACGTCTGCCCTCGACTCGCTGGCCGCCCTCCTGCCCGATGAGGCAGAGCGCGTCGACGGCGACGAGATCGTCACGGTCCCGCCGGCCGAACTCACCATCGGCGATGTCGTGATCGTCCGCCCCGGCGGCAGCGTGCCCGCCGACGGCGTGATCGTCGACGGCCGCGCCAGCATGGACGAATCCATGCTCACCGGCGAGTCCCGCACCGTCGGCCGAGGCGTCGGTGACCGGGTCACCGCCGGCACCGTCGCCACCGACTCGGGCCTGCGCGTCGAGGTGGATGCCATCGGCGATGACACCGCGATCGCGGGCATCCGAAAGCTCGTCTCCGACGCCCAGGCCTCGAGTTCGCACGCGCAGCGCCTGGCCGACCGCGCGGCGGCCTGGCTGTTCTGGTTCGCGCTCGGCGCCGCCGCGATCACCGCGATCGTGTGGAGCATCGTCGGAAACCCCGATGCCGCCGTCATCCGCACCATCACGGTGCTGGTCATCGCCTGCCCGCACGCGCTGGGACTGGCGATCCCGCTGGTCGTCTCGATCGCCACCGAGCGAGCCGCCCGCGCCGGCGTGCTGGTGAAGGACCGCCTCGCGCTGGAGAGCATGCGCAGCGTCGACGCCGTGCTGTTCGACAAGACCGGCACGCTCACCAGGGGCGAGCCGGTCGTCACGACCGTCGCACCGGTCGAGGGCTGGGAGTCGGATGCTGTGCTCGCGCTCGCCGCGGCCGCGGAGGCCGACAGCGAGCATCCGCTGGCCCGGGCGATCGTGCGCGCCGCCGCAGATCGTGACCTCACCGTCGCGAACGCGACCGGCTTCAGTTCGTCGCCCGCTGTCGGCGTGACCGCCACGGTCGACGGCACCGAGATCCGCGTGGGCGGTCCGCATCTGCTCACCGAGATCGGTGCGGACGAGGTGTCGGATGCCGACGACTGGCGCTCTGAGGGCGCCATCATCCTGCACGTCGTGCGCGACGGCGAGGTGATCGGCGGTCTGAAGCTGGCCGACGAGATCCGCGCCGAGTCGCGTGAGGCCGTCGACGCGCTGCACGCGCGCGGGATCGAGGTGGTGATGATCACCGGCGATGCCGAGGCCGTGGCACGCGCGGTGGCGGACGATCTGGGCATCGACCGCGTGTTCGCCGGCGTGCGCCCGGAAGACAAGGCGGCCAAGGTCGCCGAGCTGCAGCGCGAGGGCAAGCGGGTCGCGATGGTCGGCGACGGCGTCAACGATGCGCCCGCGCTCGCACAGGCCGACGTCGGCATCGCGATCGGCGCCGGCACCGATGTGGCGATCGCGTCGGCCGGGGTGATCCTGGCATCCGACGACCCGCGTGCGGTGATCTCGGTCATCGAGCTCTCGCACGCGAGCTACCGCAAGATGAAGCAGAACCTGTGGTGGGCCGCCGGCTACAACCTGATCTCGGTGCCGCTCGCCGCGGGCGTGCTCGCGCCGATCGGGGTCGTGCTGCCGATGTCGGTCGGGGCGGTGCTGATGAGCCTGTCGACGATCGTCGTCGCGCTGAACGCCCAGGCGCTGCGGCGCCTCGACCTGCGCCCGGAGTCGCTGATTCGTCGTTGACCTGCAGCCAAGAGGCGTCCAGGTCGCAATGGATGCCGCAATGCCCGCGGGATACCGGCATCCATTGCGACCTGGAGGGTCGCAGGCGAGCGCTTCAGGGCCTGATCGGCCATTCCTCGGCGAGTAGGCCGTAGTTCAGGCCGTCCATCCACTCGCCCGAACGGTGCAACGCGGTCTTGCGGCTGAACTCCTCACGGCGCATGCCGATGCGCTCCATCAACCGCCAGGACGGCTCGTTCGGCGCGAAGCATCCGGCGTGCACACGGCGCAGGCCGAGGGTCCCGAAGCACAGGTCGATCGCAGCCCGCACGGCCTCGGTGGCGTAGCCGTGCCCGGTGTGCGCCGGGGCGAGCGCCCAGCCGATCTCGGCCTCGGTCGCCGCGGCCTGCTCGGCCACCTCGGCCTGGGCCCACCCGTCGCCGACCTTGATCATCAGATCGCCGATGATCGCGGGGCCGCCGCCGTCGGCATCCGGATGCACGATGACGAACGTCATCGCGAGCCGCTCCGGCTCGGAGTAGGTCTCGTGGAACGCTTCGCGCGTGGCCGGGGCCCGCCCCAACCAGTTGTTCACCTCGGGCAGTCGGCGGTACTCCCAGACCGCATCGAGGTCTTCCAGTGCAAGGGGACGGATCACGAGCCGCTCGGTGCGCAGTGGCCAGGGGATGCTGCTGTGGGATGACACCCGGTCAGCGTATCCGCGTCAGGTCACAACGGCATCAGCATCGGCACCAACAGCACGCTGACGACGAGCGTGATGATTGTGAAGGGCGTGCCGATGCGGACGAAGTCGATGAACCGGTAGCGGCCGGGTTCGACCACGAGCGTGTTCACCGGTGACGACACCGGCGTCATGAACGCCGACGATGCGGCCAGAGCCACCATCATCGCGAAGGGGTACGGCGACACGCCGAGATGCACGGCGGTCGAGATCGCGATGGGCGCCATCAGCACGGCGGTCGCGGTGTTCGACACGAACAGGCCGATCGCCGCGGTGAGCACGAAGATGCCGCCCAGCAGCACGTAAGGCCCGGCGCCGCCGAGCGCGGCGAGCAGTCCGTCGACGACGAGATCGACGCCGCCGGTGCGCTCCAGCGCGAGTGCGAACGGCAGCATGCCGACGATCAGCAGCAGCGTCGGCCAGTGGATGGCCCGGTAGGCGCTGTTCATGTCGATGCACCGGAAGGCACCCATCAGCACGCAGGCGATCAGCGCGGCGATGACGTTGGGCACCAGTCCGGTCACCATCAGCACCACCATCAGCAGCACGCTCGCGATCGCGAACACCGCCTGGTTGGCGGCCGGCGCGACCTCGGCTGACTCCGCCGGCAGGTCGAGCAGGATGTAGTCGCGACGTGCGCCGCCCAGCGCGGTGATCGCCTGCCACGCGCCGGTGACCAGCAGCGTGTCGCCGACCGCCAGGCGCAGATCGGCGAAATCGCGGTCGACGACGCGACCGCCGTGTCGGATGCCGACGGCCTGCACGCCATGCCGGGTGCTCAGCTGCAGCATCCGCACGCTCTTGCCGGCCGCGGCCGAGTCGGGCGCGATGAGTACCTCGGCCATTCCGACCTGCCGGGAGTAGTCGTGGAAGAAGCCCTCGGTCATCTCCAGCGGCTCCAGCTGCAGGCGCTCGCGCTCCTCCTCCGAGAACGAGACGTCGACGAACAGCACGTCGCCCTTGCCGACGACGACGTCGTCGGCGGTCAGGTGCACGGTGCGGCGGAACAGGCGCGACCGCTCGATCATGAGCACGGTCGCGCGGTGGCCGTCGACGTCATCGACTTCGGCCAGCGGCAGGCCGATCAGCGGTGACCGGCCGCCGACGCGATAGCGCTGGGTGCGCGCGTCGACCCGATAGTCGGCGATCAGACTGCTGAAGGTGCGCCGAGCGCCGGCGGCGCCGGTCGCGTCACCGCCCAGGAATCGGCCCGCGAACAGCATGTAGACCGTGCCGAGCACCAGGATGACGAGACCGAACGGCGTGATCGCGAAGAAGTCGAAACCTCCGAGGCCCGCGCGCTGCAGCTCGGCATCGACGATGAGGTTCGGAGTGGTGGCGATCAGCGTGAGCATGCCGCTGATCAGGCCCGCGAAGCTGAGTGGCATCATCAGCATCCGCGTGGAGATGCCGGTGCGCGAGGCGATGCTCACCGCGACGGGGATGAAGATGGCGACCACCCCGGTCGAGCTCATCACCGCACCCAGCAGCGCCACCGACAGCATCAGCAGCACGATCAGCCGGGTCTGGCTCTCACCGGCGGTGCGGGTGAGCCAGTCGCCCAGACGGTACGTGACCCCGGTGCGTGCGAGCCCTTCGCCGACCACGAACAGCGCCGCGATCAGTACGACGTTCGGATCGGCGAAGCCGGCGAGCGTCTCGGGCACGGTGAGCACACCGCTGAGGGGGAGGGCGAGGATCATCAGGATCGCCACGACGTCCATGCGCGGACGTCCGATCGCGAACATGGCGACGGCGCCCAGCAGCAGCACGAGGACGATCATCAGGTCGGCCGTCATGATCCTCCGCCCTCCTCACCGGATCCCGCTCACTTGAGGTTAGAGGCTGTGCGGTGCCCGGCAACACCCGCCATACGCTCGTTCACGCGGTGGCTGTGTGAGCGGATCGCGGCGACGCTGTGAGCGAACCACCCAGCCGATTCCGAAGCCGCCCGCGTAGCGTCGAAGCATGACAACGCTCCCCGCCGATGATGAGGCGATCGCCGAGGCGAGGCAGCTGCGTGACGAGTTCCAGCGCTTCCTGCGCGAGTACGAGTTCGGGATGCGCGAGATCGAGACGAAGATCTCGATCCTGCAGGACGAGTTCACGCACATGCACGCCTACAACCCGATCGAGCACGTCAAGAGCCGGCTGAAGTCGCCGGACAGCATCGTCGAGAAGGTCGCCCGTCGCGGCATCGAGGCCGACTTCGACAGCATCCGTCAGGAGATCACCGACATCGCCGGCGTGCGCGTCACCTGCAGCTTCGTCAGCGACGTCTACCGCCTCTTCGACCTTCTCACCGCGCAGGACGACGTGACCGTCCGCATCGTGAAGGACTACATCGCAGATCCCAAGCCCAACGGCTACCGGAGTCTGCACGCGATCGTCGAGGTGCCCGTGTTCCTTTCGACGGGCACGGTCATGGTGCCCGTCGAAGTGCAGTTCCGCACGATCGCGATGGATTTCTGGGCGAGCCTCGAGCACAAGATCCACTACAAGTTCTCGGGACAGGTCCCGGATCACCTCGTGCAGAGTCTGACGGATGCCGCGGAGGCCGCCGGCGAGCTCGACGCCCGCATGGAGCGCCTGCACCGCGAGGCACACGATGTGAATCAGCGGGTCATCGAGGCGTAAGCCGCCGGCCCCTGCGCATCACGACCGAGGGTGCGAAAATATCGGTGATGCATGCGACCGTCACCGAGACCGAATCCGACGAGCAGATCGACACAACCGTCGATCTGAGCGAGCTGCCCTCGCTCGACAACGGCGATAAGCCGCGCTGTGAATGCGACCACGGCACAGAGACCGAGTACATCGCGTGCGGGCGACGCGCGCGCTGGCGGGTGAGCATCGACTGTCAGTGCGGCGAGCAGCATCCGCGCGTCGTCGAGATCCTGTGCTCGCGCTGCCTGCGCACCCTGCGCCGCAACAACGACCGCGAGGCGATCACAGCCCGCCCGCTCTGACTCGCTCAGGCGAGAAATTCGCGGGCTGCCGTCACCAGAGCCGTCACGCCCGTCTCGATCGTCGGGTGCATGACGGGCGCGTAGAAGGGGGAGTGGTTGGTCGGGATGCTGCTGTCGAGGGTGCCGTTTGCGATGGCCTCGGCGAAGGCGACGGGGTCGGCTCCGCCCCAGAACCAGAACACCAGCGGGACTGCGGCGTCGCGGGCGAACCACGACACGTCCTCGCTGCCGGTGAACAGGCCGGGGTCGATGACCGACTGCTCGCCGAACACCTGCGCGAACGCCTCCGAGACCCGTGCGGTCGCATCGGCGTCGTTGATCGTCGCGGGCAGGGTGTGCAGCGTCGAGATCTCGGGTTCGCGCTCGGCACCGGATGCCATCGCCTCGGCCCTGATGACCCTCTCGACCCGCTCGATCACCTTGTCGCGGAGCTGTTCGTCGGGGTAGCGCAGGCTCAGCTGCAGGGTGGCGTCCGCCGGGATGATGTTGTTCTTCGTGCCGGCGTGGATCGCGCCCACCGTCACGACGGCGAGGTCGTGCGGATCGACCTCGCGCGAGACGACGGTCTGCAGTCGCATGATGGTCGCCGCCGCCATCACGATCGGGTCGATCGTCGAATGCGGGCGCGAGCCGTGCCCGCCGCGACCGTGCAGGACCACCTGCAGGCCGTCGGATGCTGACATCTGCGGTCCTGGTCGCACGCCGATCACGCCGGCGGGCAGCGGAGTGACGTGCTGGCCGAGCACGATGTCGGGGCGCGGGAAGCGGTCGAGGGCACCGTCGTCGAGCATCGCCCGCGCACCGGCGCCGTACTCCTCGGCGGGCTGGATCACCACCACCACCGTGCCACTCCACTGATCGCGCTCGGCGACGAGCCGCTCGACCGCACCGATCATGGCCGTCACGTGCATGTCATGACCGCACGCGTGCATCACCGGCACTGTGTTGCCATCGGGGTCGATTCCGATGGCCGTCGATGCGTACGGCAGACCCGTCTCTTCGGCGACCGGGAGCGCATCCATATCGGCGCGCAGCCAGACGGTCGGCCCCTGGCCGTTCGAAAGCACCCCGATCACGCCGGTGATGCCGACGTTCTCGTGCACCTCGAGGCCGAGCTCGCGCAGGTGCGCGGCGGCGATGCCGGCGGTGCGGGTCTCCTGGAACGACAGCTCCGGATGCCGGTGCAGGTCGATGTACAGCGCTTCGAGGTCGATGCTCATGTCCAGAGCCTAGCCATCGGCGCGGTACCATCGAGTACACCTCTGTTCAGAGGCCTCACTCCCAAACAGCCCTCGACCCCGTCGAACGCGGCTCCTTTCCCGATCTTCTCCCCGCGTGTGAGTGCCGCGGCCAGGATCCCAGCCCGCCGATCTCAGCGCTTCCGCGTCGAGCGGCCGGCATCGTCAAACTCAGAACGTGCCCGATCGGATGATCCCAGGCACCGGCCGGATCTCCGGCCACATCAACAGAAAGAGAAGCACATGGCCACCGGCACTGTGAAATGGTTCAACTCCGAAAAGGGCTTCGGCTTCATCGCTCCCGACGACGGGTCTGATGACCTCTTCGCGCACTTCTCGGCGATCACCGGTTCGGGCTTCAAGGAGCTCACCGAGAACCAGAAGGTCGAATTCGACCCCGAGCGCGGCCCCAAGGGCATGCAGGCGGCGAACATCCGCCCGCTCTGATCCGCGTCCAGCAATCAGACAGAACCGGCCGGGAGCATCAGCTCCCGGCCGGTTCTGCCGTCTACGGGCGGGTGAGGCGCCGGATCAGTCGGCTTCGTCGGGCACCGTGATCTCCACGGGCCCACCCCAGTGCAGGAACGTGTTGCTGGTGGTCACGCTTGTGCCGCCGATCGTGCCGGTGCCGACGAAGTACGCGCCGAGGTGGTCGGGTCGCAGCCAGAGCTGCACATCGGTGAGCGACACCCCGAGGATCGTCATGGCGGAGTCCGGAGTGACCAGCCACGCCGTTCGCGCATCCGCGTCGTCGACCGGGAGGGGCTCCTCGCCGACGATCGTCCACGTCGGCGCGGTGGCGAAGCTGGCAGCGAGCACGCGTGGATCCGAGAAAACCCTGACGAGCTTGACGATGCTGGTCGCCATGACCACGATCGGGTCCTCGGAACTCGGATCCGCCTGCACCCAACCCGTCTCCGGCATGAGCACCCAGCCGGTCTCGCCGACGATCACGACCTGCTGCGCCCCGCCGTCGACGCTCATCGCGAAGTCGGGATCCCAGCGGAAGTTCACGACCGACGACGTCCCGTCGCTGGAATCGACCCGATGCACTCCGGAGCCGGCTTCGATCATGGCGGCGGCCACACAGTCTCCGAGCACCTGCCCCGGTACGGAAGTCCCGGCGCGCAGCTCGACCTCTTCGCATTCCTCGATCGAGGGAGTCGCCGGAGCCGCGCTCGCGGTCGGGCTGGTGGCCGGGTCCGCCGCGGCGTCGTGCGATGTGTGCGGTGTGTCCGCGGGAGCGGATGAACACGAGGCGAGGGGTATGACAAGTGCGACGGCCAGGACGGACACGAGAGTTCGCAGGCGGGAGCGCATGGCCGCAGGCTATCGCACGACGTCGACGACAGCACTCGCGGCGGCGGGAGCGACCAGGTGCGATGGGGTGCCCCGGAACTCTGGTTGGATGGATCGGTGAAGACGAGTGACGAGGCGCGCCCTGCCGGATTCGGCGCCCTGCTGTGGCTGGCGCTGGCTACATTCTCGATGGGCATCGACGGCTACGTGCTGGCGGGTCTGCTCCCACAGATCTCCGAGGATCTCGACGTGTCGAATGCCGCCGCAGGTCAGCTCGTCGCCGTGTTCGCGCTCACCGCCGCCATCGCCGGTCCGTTGCTCAGTGCCCTGACCGGGCGGTGGGAGCGCAAGGCCGTCATCTCGATCTCGCTGGCCGTGTTCGTGGTCGGCAACCTCGTCATCGCACTGGCGACGAACTACGCGATGGCGATGACGGGGCGCATCGTCTCCGCGATCGGAGGCGCGCTGCTCAGCGCAGTGGTCAGCGCCTACGTGCTCGCCAAGACGGCACCGGAGCGTCGGGGTCGCGCCCTCTCGTTCGTACTCGGCGGATTCCTCGCCGCCACCGCGCTCGGGGTGCCGGTCGGCCTCGTGATCGGGCAGGACGACTGGCGCGTCCCGCTGTTCCTGGTCACCGGCGTCGGCGCGATCGCGCTGATCGGAATCCTCGTGAACGTCCCGCGCCTGCACCTGCCGGCGCTCTCACTGCGCGCGACCCTGCGGCCCCTCACCCAGCCGGCGGTGATGGGCGCGATCCTCGTCGCCACCGGCATCATGTGCGCGAGCTACCTGTGCTTCACCTACGCGACGCTGATCTTCGGGCCGCGGGTTGGCGAAGGGCTCCCCATCATCGCGGCCATGTTCGGCTACGGACTGGTGAGCCTGATCGGCAACATCGTCTCGGGGCGCGCCACCGACCGGTTCAACCCCGTGCATGTGATCACGCTCATCATCGGCATCCTCGTCGTCGTCGCCGTGCTCGGCACCCTCGGGCTCATGCTCCCGGGGCTGGCGGGCGCGCTCGCCGCATTCGCGTGGTTCTTCGGCTGCGCGTTCTTCAACGGCGGCTCCGGTGTCGCGCTGCAGTCGCGGCTGGGCGATCTCGCCCCCGACTCGATGTCACTCGTGCTGGCGCTGAACGGCAGCGGAATGCAGCTCGGCTCGGCGCTCGGCGGCATCCTGGGCGGCGCATTGCTGGCATCCGGTGTGCACGCCGACGGCCTCGTCCCGGCATCCGCTGTCGTGCTCGTCTCGACGATGATTCTGCACCTGATCGTCTCGCGCGCGACGCGACACCGCGCACCCGCTGCTGCCTGAAGTGCGCCCGACCGGATCAGTCGCGGTGCGACTCCAGTGACGGCCCCTCGCTGAGCACCGCGTTGACGATCGCGCGGATCGCGAACTCGCTGGCGGGGCCGAGATCGACGACGTCGGGATGCAGCAGCCACTGCAGCTGAAGGCCGTCCATGACCGCGAGGATGCTCGCGGCGGCCGCGGCGACGGTGCTGGGCTCGGTCACACCCTGCGCCGTGCACAGCTCGTGGAACGCCTCGGTGATCTCGCGGCGCAGCGTCGTGTACCGCTCTTCGAAGTAGTCGCGGGCGGGGTGGTCGTCAGTGATGGACTCCGCCGACAGCACGGTATACGCCTGCACGATGCCGGGTCGCTGCGCGTTCATGAACGCGGTGCGCACCAGGTGCAGGAAGAGCTCAGGGCCGCCGGGGATATGCTTCTCGTCGAGGTCTTGCACATCGGCCTGGTCCCGGTACGCGAGCACCTCGAGCAGCAGGTTCTGCTTCGACCCGAAATGATGCAGAACACCCGCGTGCGTCATGCCGACCTGTTCAGCGACATCCGCGAGCGTGCCGTTGGTCGAGCCCTTGTTGCCGAAGATCTCGACCGCGGCCTTGAGGATCTCGGTGCGCTTGCGCAGCGTGGCCGGGCGCGGGCGCATCGCGTCCTGTGTGTGCGTGCTCACAGCATCCCCCTCCTGGCGAGTGTAACGGTCTGGCAACCGTCACTTGCACAGCTTACTTACTTGTCGGTAATCTCGCGTCAACTTACTTTCCCGTTAGTAAGCAAAGCATCGCCGAACACATCCCCCCGCACAACGAACGGTGCCCCTAGGAGAAGCAATGAAGCTCAGCAGATCAGTCCTCGCGATCTCCGCGATCGCAGCCCTCGGCGTCGGCGTCCTCGCCGGGTGCGCGCCGTCGTCCGCCGACGGCGGTGACGACAAGAGCGGCGGCTCCGGCGCCGCCCTCACGATCGCCAAGCCCGACGGCGCGATCACCACCGAGTCGCACAACCCGTACCTGGGCGACTCGTCGGCCTCGAAGTACGGCTACGCGAAGGTCATCTTCGAGCCGCTCGCGCTCGTGAACCCCACCGGCGACCTGGGTACGACCCCCTGGCTGGCCGAGTCGGTCGAGTGGAACGATGACTACACCGAACTCACCGTCGTGCCGCGCACCGGTGTGAAGTGGAGCGACGGCACCGACTTCACCGGTGAGGACATCGTCTTCACCTTCGACATGTTCCTCAGCGGCAAGCTGAGCGACACCTCGGGGCTCAAGTACGAGGGCGCGACCGTAGACGGCGACAGGATCACCCTGAAGTTCGCCGACTCGAAGTACACCGCGCAGTCGCGCGTGCTGCACACCCCGATCGTGCCCAAGCACATCTGGGAGGGCATCGCCGACCCGAACACCGACCCGCTCACCGGCGAGGGTCTCGCCGTCGGCACCGGCCCGTACGTGCTCGACAACTGGTCGACCGAGTCGGTCACCCTGACCGCGAACGAGGACTACTGGGGAGGGGAGCTCGCCGTTCCCGCCCTGCACTACGTCTCGTACGGCGACAACGCCGCCCTCACCACCGCGCTCGTCTCGGGCGAGGCCGACTGGGCGCAGGCCTTCATCCCGCAGATCGAGGACAGCTTCCTCGCCGCCGACGAGGCCAACCGGTTCCTGGTGTCGCCGACCGCCGGCGCGGGCACGCTGTTCATGAACCTGCAGACCAAGCCATTCAACGACGTGGCCCTGCGCGAGGCCCTGGCCTGGACGATCGACCGGCAGGCATACGTCGACATCGCGCGGGAGGGCGCCAGCGAGCCGGTCTGGAACGTCACAGGGCTGGGCGAGCTGCTCTCGGACGAGATCGTGCCCGAGTACAAGGATCAGAACTACTCCGTCGACATCGACAAGGCGAAGCAGATCCTCACCGAGGCCGGCTACACCTGGAAGAGCGAGAAGCTCATCGACCCCGATGGCGAGGCCGTGTCGTTCTCGATCTCGGTGCCCGCCGGATGGAGCGACTGGAACACCGAGCAGGCTCTGATCGCCGAAGAGCTCGACGCCGCCCTCGGCATCGAGGTCAAGGTCGACCAGCCCGACTGGGGCGGCTGGGACGCCGCGCGCCAGGAGGGCACCTTCCAGGCGATCATCCACTGGCTCGAGGACACCGGCAACCAGTACGGCCTGTACACCTCGACGATGGACCCGAAGTGGATCGTCGACGACAAGGCGCAGTACAACTTCGGCCGCTTCGACGACCCGGCTGTCACCGAGGCCCTGAACGGCTACGCCAACGCGTCCTCCGACGATGACCGCGAGGCCGCAGGCGCCGTCATGCAGAAGGCATTCGCCGAGGAGGTGCCCGCGATCCCGCTCGGCGCCCACCCGCTGCTCGGCGAGTTCAACGTCCGAAACTACGTCGGCTGGCCCTCGGAGGACGACCAGTACGCCTCGGCCGACCCGACCCAGCCCGGCATCGTCCAGATCCTGACGAAGCTGACGCCGGCCGAGTGACAGGCGGACGGATGCCGGGGGAGCACGCCCCCGGCATCCGCCCCGCCCGCGCCCGCCACCCCGCCCCGGTGCCCGTCCCCTGAAAGCGACACCATGCCCGAACCCCTGCTCTCCGTACGCGACTTCTCGGTCGTGTACGACGTCGACCCGCCCGTGGCCGCCGTCAAGAACGTCACCCTCGAGCTGCAGCGCGGCGAGATCCTTGGCCTCGCCGGCGAGAGCGGGTGCGGCAAGACGACGCTCGCATACGGCGTGCAGCGCCTGTTGAAGGCGCCCGCCGTGATCACCGGCGGAGATGTCGTGTTCCATGACGCCTCCGGCGAGTCGATCGACGTCAACGCCCTCGCGCCCGATGCGCTGCGCCGGTTCCGCTGGGACAAGATCTCGATGGTCTTCCAGGGGGCCATGAACGCGCTCAATCCGGTCGCGCCGATCGGCGCGCAGCTGGCGGACGTGTTCGAGGTGCACCGTCCCGGCATGACGCGGGCCGAGCGGCGCACCGCGGTCGAGGAGCTGCTCGACATCGTCAAGGTCGGTCGCGATCGCATCCGATCCTTCCCGCACGAGCTGTCGGGCGGCATGCGCCAGCGCGTGATGATCGCGATGGCACTGGCCCTCCGGCCGCAGCTGATGGTCATGGACGAGCCGACCACCGCACTGGACGTGCTCGTGCAGCGCGAGATCCTGCGACAGATCTCGCAGCTGCGGCACGAGTTCGGGTTCTCGGTGATCTTCATCACCCACGACCTGCCGCTGCTGCTCGAGATCAGCGACCGCATAGCCGTCATGCGCGAGGGCGAGATCGTCGAGCTGCAGACCGCCGAGCGCATCTGGACCGCCCCGCAGCACGAGTACACGCAGCAACTGCTCGAATCGTTTCCGAGGCTCACCGGTGAGAGAGGAGTGGTGGTGCGATGAGCGTTCTCGAATTCGACCACGTCACCAAGATCTACAACGTGCGCGGCGTCGGCCAGATGAAGGCCCTCGACGACGTCTCGTTCACCCTCGAGTCAGGCCGCACCATCGGCCTGGTCGGCCAGTCCGGCAGCGGCAAGTCGACGATCGCGAAGATCCTCACCCAGCTCGAGGCGCCCACCAGCGGTGAGATCCGGCTCGACGGCGCGCCGATCCCGCGCCGCGGACGCGGGCTGCGGGCCTACCGGCAGCATCTGCGGATGGTGTTCCAGGACCCGTTCGCCTCGCTGAACCCCTATCACTCGATCCGGTACCACATCGAGCGCCCTCTGCGCCTGGACGACGTCGTGCCGCGGCGTGAGACCGAGGCCGAGGTGCGTCGCCTCCTCGAGAGAGTGCGGCTGATCCCGGATGCCGTCATCGACCGGCGACCGCATGAGCTCTCCGGTGGACAGCGCCAGCGCGTCGCGATCGCCAGGGCACTGGCATCCCGTCCCCGTCTGCTCGTCGCCGACGAGCCGGTCTCGATGCTCGACGTCTCGATCCGTCTCGGCGTGCTGAACCTGCTCGCCGACCTGCAGCGCGAACAGGGACTCGGCGTGCTGTACATCACCCACGACCTGGCGACCGCCCGCCACTTCAGCGACGAGATCATCGTGCTCAACCAGGGACGCATCGTCGAACAGGGGCCCGCCGACGACGTGATCCTGCGTCCGCAGAACCCCTACACGCGTGAGCTCCGGGCGGCGTCGCCCGATCCGGATCGGTGGTTCAGGGACCGAAACGAGGCGTCGCAGGGCGCATCTGTGACAGGAGGCATCGCATGACCGCCGTCGAACCGCAGATCATCGAGGTCGCCGATCCCGACCCGCTCGAAGTCGGCACCACCGCGACCACCGTCTCGGCGAAGCGCTCGCGCGTGCCGTGGCGCTTCCTGGCAGGCCGCGCCGCGTTCTACCTGTTCACCCTGTGGGCGGCGGTCACCATCAACTTCTTCCTGCCGCGGATGATGCGCGGCGACGCCGTCGACCAGTATCTGGCACGCAACCGCAACGTGTCGCCTGAGGCCGCCGACGCGCTGCGCGCGCTGCTCGGACTCGACACCGATAAGACCCTGCTGCAGCAGTACGGCGATTACCTCGCCCTGCTGCTGCGCGGCGACCTGGGCATCTCGCTGCTGCACGGCATGCGCCCGGTCACGGAGGTGATCTCCTCGGCCCTGCCGTGGACGGTGGGTCTGGTCGGCTTCGCGACCGTCGTGTCGTTCGCGATCGGCACCATCGGCGGCGCGATCGTCGGCTGGCGTCGCGGCAGCCGACTGGACTCACTCGTGCCGATCACGACCTTCCTCAGCACGATCCCGTACTTCTGGCTCGGCCTGCTCGCCATCGCCGTGTTCTCGGTGAACCTCGGCTGGTTCCCGATCGGCAAGGCGTACGGCGTCGGGATGAGTCCGGAGTGGACACCCGAATTCGTGGGCCAGGTGATCCACCACGGAGCGCTGCCCGTGATCACGATCGTCGTCGCGTCGCTGGGCGGATGGATGCTGGGCATGCGCAACATGATGCTCACCGTGCTCGACGAGGACTACATCATGGTCGCCCAGGCCAAGGGCATGCCGAACAACCGCGTGCTGTGGCGCTACGCGGCCCGCAACGCCGTGCTGCCGCAGATCCAGAGCTTCGCACTGTCGATCGGCTTCATCGTCGGCGGCACGATCGTGATGGAGATGGTGTTCAGCTATCCCGGCGTCGGAAAGCTGCTGCTGGACGCCACCAACGCCAAGGACTACGCGCTGATGCAGGGCGTGTTCCTGGTGATCACGCTCTCGGTGCTGATCGCGAACCTGCTCGCCGACCTCGCCTACGCGTTCCTCGACCCGCGCACCCGCCAGACGGAGGCCTGAATCATGACCGTTACCGCTGACGACAGCACCCTGGCGGTGCGCACCGCGAAGCCTCTCGGGGCCGCTCCCGAACCCTCGTTCTGGAACCGGGTCACCGGCGCCTTCGCGATGTTCCGCAACGGTAAGTCCATCGCCGGCCTCGTGATTCTCGGGTTCTTCGTGCTGATCGCGATCTTCGCCGATGTCATCGCGCCGTACCCGCCCACCCAGGTCGACCACAGTGCGCGCTTCCAGCCGCCCTCGGCCGCCCACTGGCTGGGCACCACGCACATCGGCGAGGACGTTCTCAGCCAGGTGATCCACGGCACGCGCGGCATCATCGTGGTCGGATTCCTGGCGGCCATCATCGCCACGGTCATCGCGATCACCATCGGCGTGATCGCCGGCTACGTCACCGGCTGGCGCAGCGAGTCGCTCTCGGCGCTGACCAACGTGTTCCTGGTGATTCCCGGCCTGCCGCTGATCATCATCGTCGCGTCGATGTTCGAGGATCCACCGCTGTGGCTGGTGGCCGCCGTGCTCGGCATCACCGGCTGGGCCTGGGGCGGGCGTGTACTGCGCGCCCAGACGATGTCGCTGCGCAACCGCGACTTCATCCAGGCGGCGCGCGCCAACGGCGAACCGCTGCGCCGCATCATCACCATCGAGATGCTGCCGAACCTGATGGCGCTCATCGCCGCCAGCTTCGTCGGCACCGTGACGGCCGCGATCCTCACCCTCACCACGCTGTCGTACATCGGCGTGATCCCGGTCACGACGTACAACTGGGGCACGATCCTCAACTGGGCCTCGGCGCAGGGGGCGTTCCGTCAGAACCAGTGGTGGTGGTATCTGCCGCCCGGCCTGTGCATCGCCTTCATCGGCGTCGCCCTCGCCCTGATCAACTTCGGCATCGACGAGTACGTGAACCCGCGCCTGCGCTCGGCAGGTGAGCGCGCCCGCGCGATGAAGAAGCGGGGCCTCGATGTGAACGACTCGGTCACCGCCGTGAGGCCCGACCTGGCATCCGTCGTCCGCGGAGCGACCGATCCCGCACCCGACCCCGCTCCCGATCCAGCTCCCGCAGGCCCGCGTCGGGCATCCGAAGACCCACTGAAGGACGACGTACGTTGACGACCGTGACACCCCAGGACACGACCCTGCCCTACCGGGACGCGACCCTGCCGATTCCGCAGCGCGTCGCCGACCTGCTCGCGCGCATGACGCTCGAGGAGAAGGTCGGGCAGATGCTGCAGCTCGACGCCAGGGACGACCTCGAAGACCACGTGCTGCGGCGCGGCGTCGGCTCCGTCCTGCACACCTCGCCCGAGCGCATCGTCGCCGCACGCGAGCTCACGCTGCGAACCCGCCTGCAGATCCCGCTGATCGTCGGTGAGGACTGCATTCACGGGCACTCGTTCTGGCCGGGTGCGACGATCTATCCGACCCAGCTCGGCATGGCGGCGTCCTGGGACGCCGGGCTCGTCGAGCGGGTGGCGCGAGCGACCGCGGTCGAGGTCGCCGCCACCGGCATCCACTGGACCTTCTCGCCCGTGCTCTGCATCGCCCGCGATCTACGCTGGGGCCGCGTGAACGAGACGTTCGGCGAGGATCCGCACCTCATCGGCGAGCTCGCGAGCGCGATGGTGCGCGGCTACCAGGGTGACGGTCTCGACGACCCGACCGCGATCCTGGCGACGGCCAAGCACCTCGCCGGCTACTCCGAGACGCAGGGCGGGCGGGATGCCAGCGAGGCCGACATCTCGCGGCGCAAGCTGCGCTCATGGTTCCTGCCGCCGTTCGAGCGGGTCGCCCGAGAAGGCTGCCGCTCGTTCATGCTCGGCTACCAGACCACCGACGGCGTCCCGATCACGGTCAACGACTGGCTGCTCAGCGACGTGCTGCGTGGCGAGTGGGGGTACACCGGCACGCTCATCACCGATTGGGACAACGTGGGTCGCATGGTGTGGGAGCAGCATGTGCAGCCCGACATCGCCCACGCGGCCGCTGCCGCCGTGAGGGCCGGCAACGACATGATCATGACGACGCCCACGTTCTTCGAGGGGGCGCTCGAGGCCGTCGCGTCGGGGATGCTCTCAGACGACGCCTTCGACGCCGCCGTTGCGCGCATCCTCACCCTGAAGTTCGAGCTCGGCCTGTTCGAGGATCCCCGTCAGCCGCTGGGCGGGCTGCATGCCGTCGTCGGCACCGCCGAGCACGCGGCCCTGAACCTGGAGGTCGCGCGGCGCTCGATGGTGCTGCTCGAGAACGACGGTCTGCTGCCGCTCTCACCGACTGAGACCCGGCGCATCGCGGTCGTCGGCCCTCTCGCCGACGACGCGCAGGAGCAGCTCGGCGACTGGGCCGGTGGGTCCGGGCAGGCGGGCTGGCTCGACGGACAGCCGCGAGAGATGATCACCACGGTGCTCGACGGGCTGCAGGGCATCGCTCCGTGGGAGGTCGTGCATGCACGGGGCGCTGACATCCTCGATCTCGAGCCCGATCCGGCCGGTGCGACCTGGCCCGACGGGCAGCCCCGTCCGCCGATCGTGCGGCCCGTGCCCGTCGACGACGCGCAGCTCGCCGAGGCGGTTGCCGCGGCGAAGGGATCGGATGCTGTCATCGCCGTCGTCGGCGATGCGCGCGGCCTGTACGGAGAGGGAAGGTCGACGGCCACCCTCGAACTGATCGGCGGCCAGGTCGCGCTGCTCGACGCCCTGATCGCCACCGGAAAGCCCGTGGTCGTGGTGCTGATGGCCTCGAAGCCGCTGGTGCTGCCGGCATCCGTCTCTCGCGCCGAGGCCGTGCTGTGGGTCGCGAATCCCGGGATGCAGGGCGGACGCGCGATCGCCGAGCTGATCACGGGTGCCATCGAGCCGACCGGACGACTGCCGATCTCGTTCGCCCGGCATGCCGGTCAGCAACCCACGTACTACAACCAGGTGCGCGGCCAGCACGGCGACCGCTACGCAGATCTCACGCAGTCGCCCGCGTGGGCGTTCGGCGAGGGACGGTCGTACACGACCGTGGCGTATGACGACCTCGCCATCGAGAACGGCGAACTCACGGCATCCGACACGATCGTCGCGCACGTCACCGTGACCAACACGGGCGCGCGCCCGACGATCGAGACGGTTCAGGCGTACGTGCGCGACGCGGTTACCAGCGTGAGCTGGGCGGACAAGGAGCTGAAGGCCTACCGGCAGGTCGCGCTCGCCCCCGGCGAGTCGGCACGGGTGCGGCTGGAGCTGCCGGTCGCCGAGTGCACGATCGTGGATGCTGCCGGCGCGCGCATCGTCGAGCCGGGCGAGTTCGCCCTGCTGGTCGGCCCGAGCTCGCACGAGGAGGCGCTGCTGCCCGCGGCGTTCACGGTGGTCTGAGGTCAGACCCGCGAGGTCGTGCCGCGCACGATGAGCTCGAACGGCAGATCGCCGCCCACCGAGGCATCGGCGTCGCTCTCGAGTTGCGCGAGCACCGCGTTCGCGGCACGCTCGCCCTGCCCGAGCGGGAACTGGTCGACGGTCGTGAGCTGGAAGAACTCGCCGAGCTCGTGCCCGTCGATGCCGACGATCGAGAGGTCCTGCGGCACCCTGAATCCGAGATCGCGGGCGGCGAGGATCGCACCGATCGCCATCTCATCGGATGCCGCGAAGATGGCGGTCGGTCGTGGTCCGGGCCGACCCAGCAGCTGCTTTGCTGCCCGGAATCCGCCGTCGACGGTGAAGTCCGCGGGCTCGAGGAAGGCCGGGTTCGCCGTGATCCCGGCATCCGTCAGCGCCTGCTCGAAGCCGACGCGGCGTCGGGTCGGGATGTGGAAGTCGATGTCGAACTCCGGGTTGGCGCCGATGTGCGCGATGTCGCGGTGGCCCAGACCGATCAGGTGCTCGGTGGCCAGCCGCGCGACGGCGGTGTCGTCGACGGTCAGCGTGCGCAGCCGGGGATTCGGTCCGCCGATCGCGATGACGGGCAGCCCCAGGTCGAGCAGACGCCCGGTCTCATCGTCGTCGAGTTCGATGGAGACGGCGATGACGGCATCCACACGCTGCCTGCGCAGGAACGTCGAGAACACCTCGTGGCGCACGTCGGCGTCGGCGGTGATGCTGTACAGCGTGATGTCGTAGCCGCGCTTCATCAAGGCGCTGGAGACCCCCGAGAGCACTGTGCTGAAGAACCAGCGATCGAGGAACGGCACGACCACGCCGACGTTCTGCGTGCGTCCTGACGCCAGGCTCGACGCCCGCGACGACACGACGTAACCCAGACTCGCTGCCGCGACGCGCACACGCTCACGCGATGCCGGCGACACGTGCCCGCGCCCGCTGAGCGCCCGCGAGACCGTGGCGGTCGACAGCCCGGCGAGCTTCGCCACCTCGTCGATGCTCGTCATCGTCGTCCCCTCATCAGAATCCTGCTTCCGGTCGCACCTTCGGCCAGTGCGGGGCGGTGCCCACTCGCCGAAAGTGCGACCGGAGCGGGCCCATCAGGCCCTGGTGAACCAGGCGGCGGTGTTCGGGGGCAGAACCGAGCCGGTGAACGGCTCAGACCGCACGACGAACGTGACGTCGCCGAGGTCGATCGGCTCGGAGCCGAGGTTCGCCATGACGTGCAGGTCGCCGCGATGGAATGCGACAGCATCCGATCCCGCATCCTCCCACACCAGCGATCCCGAGCCCAGCGTGCGCTCGCGGCGCTCGGCGAGCAGCGTCTTGTAGAGGTTCAGCGTCGAATCGGCGTCGGCCTCCTCCACGTCGCGGGCGAACGACCCCCATTCCGCGGGCTGCGGCAGCCACGAGGCGCCGGTGTCGTTGAAGCCGAAGGCCGGGGCATCCGCCGTCCACGGGATCGGCACGCGGCATCCGTCGCGGCCGTACCGCTCGCCGTTCGTGCGGAACCAGGTCGGGTCCTGACGGAACTCGTCGGGGATCTCCATCGCCTCGGGAAGGCCGAGCTCCTCGCCCTGGTACAGGTACGACGATCCGGGCAGCGCGAGCATCAGCGTCGTCGCGGCACGGGCGCGCGACAGGCCGATCACGGGGTCGGGCTTGCCCGCCGACTTCGGCCCGATGCCGTCGCCCTGCGGGCTGTCGACGGTCAGCGCGAGGCGCGACGCGTGGCGGATGACGTCGTGGTTCGACAGCACCCACGTGCTCGGAGCGCCGACGGCGCCGAACGCGTCGAGCGAGTCGCGGATCACGGTGCGCATCGCCTCCGCGTCCCACTCCGTCATCATGTACGGGAAGTTGAACGTCTGGTGCATCTCGTCGGGGCGCACCCAGAGCGCCGTCTTCTCGAGGGTGGGCAGCCACGCCTCGCCGCACAGCGCGCGGTCGCCGTCGTACTCGGCCATCACCTTGTGCCAGTCGCGGTAGATGTCGTGCACGCCGTCCTGGCCCCAGTACGGCACGTCGTCCTCGCCGCCGCCCATCGAGTCGGCCTCGCTCGGAGGCGTGTAGTCGGGCAGGCCGTCGGCCTTGATCATGCCGTGGGCGACGTCCACGCGGAAGCCGTCGACGCCGCGGTCGAGCCAGAAGCGCAGTACGCCGCGGAACTCCTCGCGGACCTCTTCGTTGGTCCAGTCGAAGTCGGGCTGCGACGGGTCGAAGATGTGCAGGTACCACTGGCCCGGGGTGCCGTCGGCCTCGGTGACGCGGGTCCACTGACCGCCGCCGAAGACGCTCTCCCAGTTGTTGGGGGGCAGCTCGCCGTGCTCGCCCCTGCCGTCGCGGAAGATGTACCGCGCGCGCTCCGGGCTGCCGGGGGCGGCCTTCAGCGCCTGCTGGAACCACACGTGCTGGTCGCTGGAGTGGTTGGGCACGAGATCGACGATGACGCGGATGCCACGGGTGTGCGCCGCGTTCAGCATGTCGTCGAAGTCGGCGAGCGTTCCGAAGCGCGGGTCGACGTCGCGGTAGTCGGCGACGTCGTAGCCGGCGTCCTTCTGCGGGCTGGTCATGAACGGGCTCAGCCAGATCGCGTCGATGCCGAGGCTCTTCAGCTCATCGAGGCGGCTGGTGATGCCGGGCAGGTCACCCATGCCGTCACCGGACGCGTCCGCGAAGGAGCGCGGGTAGATCTGGTAGATAACGGCGGAGCGCCACCACTCGGAGCCGGGTGCGGCGTGCTGTTCGAGCTCTGTCATGCGACCAGGCTACTGCAAGCGCTTACAGTCTGCGCCCTCAGCCGTGTCAGGATGCCGGGATCACCATGTTCAGCGGGGCCTCGCCGGCCAGCATCCGATCGATCTGCGCGCGGATGAGTCGCGCGATCCGCGGATTCATCGCGGTCGACGCGCCGCCGACGTGGGGGCTGACGAGCAGGTTCGGTGCGCTCCACAGCGGATGCCCGGCGGGGATCGGCTCTTCCTCGAAGACGTCGGAGGCCACTCGGATGCGGTTCTCGTGCAGCGCGGCCAGCATGGCCGCGGTGTCGACGAGCGGCCCGCGTCCGACGTTCACCAGCAGCGCGCCCGGTGCCATCCGGCCGATCAGCGCGGTGTCGAACAGATGGCGGGTCTCATCGGTCGCCGGCAGGCTCAGCACCACGATCTCGGCCTCCGGCAGCAGAGCCTCGAGGTCGTCGATTCCGCGCACGGAGACGTCGCCGACCCCGTCGACCTGCTCGGTGCGGGCACTGCGTGCGACCGCCGTCATCGTCACCTCGAACGGGGCGAGGCGCTGCGCGATGGCCTTCCCCACCCCGCCGAACCCGACAAGCAGCACGCGGCGGTCGGCCAGGCTCTCGGCGAACACCGGCGACCACTCGCCCTGCTCCTTCGCGTGCACGAAGCGCGGGAGCTGTCGCTGTGCGGCGATCGCCAGCCCGACGGCGAGCTCGGCGGTGGAGGTCTCGTGCACGCTCGCGGCGTTGGCGAACGACATCCCCGCGGGAAGCACGTCGGTCACCCCGTCGTAGCCGATCGACTGACTCTGCACGAGCCCCACGTCGATGCCCTCCAGGGCCGACAGCGATCCGGTGCTGCCCATGTACGGCGGCACGGCGATGTCGATGCGGGATGCGGGGGCGGGCGACTTCATGTCCCAGACCTCCAGCTCGACGCCCTCCGGCAGCTCTCCGAGGTTCTCAGCGAGGCGGTCGGTGGGAACAGTGACGAGCAGGCTCATGCGACGAGCCTATCGACCTGCACGGGGGCGGGGGAGTAGCGTCGGGCGCAACCGATGGAGGAGACACCATGATGGTTCCCGAGATCAACTACTGGGCGGTGCTGATCGCCACGGTGGGGAGCATGATCGTCGGCTCGATCTGGTATGCACCGCCGGTGTTCGGCCGGCGATGGGCCAGGCTCGCCGGCGTGGACATCGACAACCCGCAGCGGACGGCGCTGCAGGCATGGATGCCGATCATCGTCGGCGCGCTGATGAGCTTCATCACCGCCTGGGTGCTGGCCGGGGCCTCATCGATCGCCTGGCACTTCTACGAGGGATCGTACTTCTGGGCCGCTGTGGTGACGGCCGTACTGCTGTGGGCGGGCTTCACGGCGGCGAGGTTCATCACCCACGACTCGTTCGAGTGGCGTTCGAGCAAGCTGACCACGCTCAACATCGCGCATGAGCTCGTCACCGTCGTGGTGATGGCGATCATCATCGGCGCCTGGCCGCCGGCCGGGATCTGACCGCCCACCAACGTCGAGACCCCCACCTGCCGTCGAGACCCCCCCCCCGGGGGGGGCCCCCCCCCCGGGGGGGGGGGCGGGGGGGGGGGGGGGGG
>NZ_JBBDGM010000019.1:0-56719 GCF_037204185.1 Microbacterium bandirmense
GTTTGGGGGGGGGGGGGGGGGGCCCCCCCCCCCCCGCCCCCCCCCCCGGGGGGGGGCGCCGCCCCCCCCCCCCCCCCCCCCCCCTCTCTGCGTCTGCGTCGTCAGTCCGCGTCGAGCCCGCTGTGGACAAGCGCGAGGAACTGCGTGGACATGCTCTCGACCGTGTGGCGGCCACCGGGACGGTACCATCGCACCGTCGACCAGACAGCGTCGCGGATGAAGCGATAGGTCACCGCCGGATCACCCTCGGGACGGAAGACTCCGGCCGACTGACCTGCACGCAGCTGCCCGATCCAGATCGTCTCGATGCGTTCGCTCTCGGCCACCAGGAACTCGAAGCCCGGCTGGGTCGCGAGGAACGCCGCCTCGTTCTGGTAGAGCCCGACGGCTGACGGCTCGCGTCCGATCGTCTCGAAAGCGCATTCGATGAGTGCGTCGATGCCCGCGCGCGGGTCGGTCGCATTGGCGGCGATCTCGTCGTACCGAGTGAGCAGGCGGTCCATGAAGCCGTGCAGGATCTCCTGGATCATCGCCTCCTTCGAGGCGAAATGGTGGTAGAGGCTGCCGGAGAGGATCCCCGCCTCTTCGGCGATGTCGCGCACGGTGGTCGCGGAGTAGCCCCGCTGTGCGATGAGCCTTGCCGCGATCCCGAGGATCTCCTCGCGTCTTTCGGAGCTCTGCTCCTGTTTTGTCTTCGTCACCGTGGACATCCCGGTCAACCACTCCACTCTGCGCCCAAGCGTTTGCTTGAGTCTGCGGTTCTCAGGTGTAGCACATCCGTGGCGTCTGCACCACCTCGGCGCGTCGCTCCCGGGAGCGACGAGCCGATTTCATCCCTGAGAGGGCCAGCCATCGCGGCGGCGATGGCGGTGGCATCCCAGTCCGGAGCGCTGACCTCCTGCGCGATGCGCGGCGGACGGAACACGGCGAGGTGCTCGCCGTCGAAGCGCAGCACGTGGCCCTGCAGTGCTCGGGAGTCGTCGGCCAGCAGATAGACCACTGCGGGTGCCACGCGTTCGGCGGGGCCGCCCTTGTCCTCGCCGGCTGCGCCCATCTGCTCGGACATCCCGGTGCGCGCGCGTGGTGCGAGTCCGTTGATGCGTACCCCCGTGTCAGCCAGTTCGAGTGCGAGTCCGTAGACCAGGCCGAGCGCTGCCGCCTTGGTGGTGCCGTAGAGCGCGAGCCCATCGGCGCCGAGCATCGAGCCCGACACGATGACGACGATACTGCCGCCGTCGTCCATCGCGCGCGCCGCAGCGGTCACCGTGGAGATCGTCCCCTCGACATTCACGCCGATCGTCCGGTGCACGGTCTCCGGTGACTGATCGAGCAGCGGGCCGGGGCTGAGGATGCCGGCATTCGCGACCAGTCCGTCGAGTCGGCCGAAGTGGGTACGCGCGGCACTCACGATGAGCTCGCCGGCTCCGGGTCTGGAGATGTCGACCTCGACTGCCGCGGCTCCGCGGCCTCGCGCGATGATCTGGTCGGCGACGGACTGTGCAGACGGCAGGTCGACGTCGGCCACGATGACGCTCGCGCCGGCGGCAGCGGCGGCGTGGGCATACGCGCGCCCCAAGCCGTTGCCGGCTCCGGTGATCGCGACCACGCGGTCGGAGAGGGGCCCTGTGCTCGGTTCCATCGGCACGCTCCTTGTGTCGTCAGCCCGCTGTACACTCTTTACCATACAAGCGTTTGCTTGGCAGTCAACGTCGACAGGAGCACGATGCTGCACTCCGATACTCGCCGTCTGAGCTACAACGACACGGACCCGGCCGGCATCCTCTACTACGCCAGCTGGTTCCCCAAGATGGAGGCGCTGCTGAGCGACTTCATGTATCGCAACGGCTACCGGCAGGATCAGTCGCTGGATGCTCGCGGATGGACGACCGTGACGCGCGCGACGGAGTGCGAATACCTCGCCGCGGCGCGTCTGTTCGACGAGATCCGCCTCGAACTCGCGATCGGCGCCATCGGCGCCACGTCGTTCCAGTTCGCCTATCGCATGGTGCGGACCGACGACGACGTGCTCGTGTCGCGGGCGAAGACCACGATCGTCATCGTCGACAGCGAGCAGCGAGCGATCCGCATCCCCGCCGACTTCCGCCGCCAGCTCGAAGACTGGGCTGCGGCATGACGGGCGGTGGACGCCTCACCCCGTTGAGCGAGGCGCAGCTCGCCGCGTGGGATGCCCGAATCCAGCCCGCGCCCGAGCAGATTGCGCCCGATGTCTGGGCGCTGCCCGTCCCGATCCCGGCCGGCACCATCCCGCACACGCTCTGCTACGCGCTGATCGGAGGCGACGGCGTGCATCTCATCGACCCGGGGTGGGACGCCGCAGAGAGCAGGGCGGCGCTCGAATCGGGGCTCGAAGCCATCGGCCGCACCACTGCTGACGTCCGAAGCGTCATCGCGACGCACTTCCACCCGGACCACCTCGGCGCCGCGCAGGCGCTGCGCGAAGAGGTCGGTGCCCAGGTCGTCTTCTCCGATGTCGAGGACTCGGTGCTGCAGCAGGAGACGGCACCCGCGGCATCCGACCTGGCCTCGTATCGGGAGCAGCTGCGGACCTGGGGCGTTCCGAAAGCGCGATGGGATGAGCTGCTCGGTTCGTTCGATCGGGCGGCTCACACCTCCACGGGCACGCCCGACGTGGCGGTCGTCGACGGAAGCGTGCTCGTGCTCGGGGGCCACCGGCTGCAGGTCATCGCCACACCTGGCCACACCGACGGACACATCTGCCTCGTCGACGACGAGCGTCGGCTCGTGTACACGGGCGACCACGTGCTGCCGCGGATCTACCCGGGAATCGGCATCGGCGCACTTCCCGGCTCAGACCCCCTCGCCGACTACTTCGACTCGCTGGACCGCCTCTCGCCCTATGACGAGTACGCGGTGCTGCCGGGCCACGAATACGCCTTCCATGGCCTCGGTGCGAGGTGCGCGCAGCTCGTGAAGCACCACCTGCGGCGCACGACCGAGCTCGTCGGACTGCTCGGCGAGAACCCTGACCGCACCATCTGGGAGTACGCCCGCCGGCTGACCTGGACCGCCGGATGGGAGGGGATGACCGGATTCTGGCTGCACTCCGCACTGCGACAGACCGCACTGCACCTCGACTACGCGACGAGCCCGCGTTCGCGTGATCGGCTCGCCGCCCACCGCGCAGAGCCCGCGCGGCACTGACGGCTCAGAGCTCTCGCGCGAACCGCCACGCCTGCGCGGCGATCCGCTCCGCCTGCGCGGCGAACGACTCGGGCGTGCGATCGCTCGCGCCCATCGCCCCCCGTGCCATGCGCGTGTAGACGTTCTCCACGATGCACGCGACCTTCCACCAGTTGTAGGCGATCGCGAACTGCAGGTTCGACACGTCGGCATCCGGCGAGGCCTGCACGTACATCTCGACCAACTCGTCGCGGGTGGGGAAGCCCGGCGCCAGTGTGGGCGGGTTCTCGAGGGCGCGGACGTCGTCGCCGGGCTCCGTCCAGTACGTGAGCAGCTGGCCGAGGTCGGCCAGCGGGTCGCCGACGGTGGTCAGCTCCCAGTCGAGCACAGCGCGGATGCTGTCATCCGGACCGTACACGCAGTTGTCGATCCGGTAGTCGCCGTGGACGACTCCCGGTGCGCCCTGCCGTGGCATCCGCTCGCGCAGGCGGTCGCCCGCGCGCCCGATGTCGTCGAGAACCCGCACCCGGTCGGCGGCCCAGTTCGTCGACCAGCGGTTGAGCTGTCGGGAGAAGTAGTCATCGCGCTCGGCGAGTGCGGCCCAGCCGACGTCGCGAGGGTCGACCGAGTGCAGCTCGGCGAGCGTGGTCATCAGCGACCGCGCGAATGCCGGACGTTCGGCGACGGGAACAGATGCCTCGACGGCTGCGGGGTCACGCAGGATGATCCCGTCGACGAACTCCATGACGTAGAAGGGCGCGCCCGTGATGCGCGCGTCGTCGGTGCGGCCGAGTACCGCAGGCACGCGGACGCCCGTCGGGGCGAGGCGCGTCAGCACGTCGGCCTCCCGCAGCACGTCGTGCGAGCGGGACGTGCCCATGCCCAGCGGCGCACGACGCAGGACCCAGGTCGTGCCGCGCTCGTCGCGGCAGCGGTAGGTGAGGTTGGAGCGGCCACCCGCGATGCGCTCGAAGGCGACGGGACCGCTGACTCCGGGGATGTTGTCGGCGAACCAAGCCGAGACGGCGTGCTCGCGCATGCCGGGGTCGGCGGCGTTCTCGATCTCGGTCATCGGGTGTGCCTCTCGTCGGGGGTGGCGGGCCGTGCTGTGATGCCGTCGAGGAAGATCGAGACGATCGCTTCGGCGATGTCGTCGCCGCCGTCGTCCTGTGTGTGCATCACCGAGTGCGGAGTCAGCCAGACGGCGTCGCGGATCAGCACGTAAAGCAGCGGCACGGGGAGGTCGTCGCGGAACGCTCCGGTCGAGGCGCCGTTCGCGAGCACGCTCTCCCAGGTCTCGCGGATCGTGCGCGCGTCGGCGCGGATCGACTCGTGCGAGGGAAGCTGGCGCAGATACCCGGTCTCGCGCTGGTAGATCGCCGATGCGTGGGCGTGGGTCCGGCTCACCCGGATGGAGGCCCCGACGAGCAGCGAGAGCGCGGTGCGCGCGTCGTGGCGCTCGGCGAGTATCTCGCGGTAGCGCGTGATCAGCTCGTCGAGATAGCTCGTCACGATCGCGTCGGCGATCGCATCCTTCGACGGGAAGTAGTGGTACAGGCTGCCCGACAGCAGGCCTGCACGGCCGGCGATGTCGCGCACCGTCGTGCCCGCGATGCCCTTCTCCGCGAACAGGGCCGAGGCGTGCTCGAGGATGAGCTCGTTGCGATCATGCCGTTCCATTCGCACTGCCGTTCCGGGGTTTCGGGGCCATCCTGCGGCCGTGTCCTGATCCCGACTATACAACCAATCAAGCGTTTGCTACGCTCGCAATTAAACAAGCACTTGCTAGGCCTCTGGGCGAATGGATCGGTGAGGATCACGTGTCAGACAAGACAATGACGGAAGCAGAGGTGGTCAGCCGGCTGCGGTCGGGCATGACCATCGGAATCGGCGGGTGGGGTTCACGGCGCAAGCCGATGTCCCTCGTCAAGGAGATCGTGAAGTCGGACCTCCGCGATCTGACGATCGTGTCGTACGGCGGACCCGACGTGGGCCTGCTGTGCGCGGCGGGCAAGGTGAAGAAGGTCGTGTTCGGCTTCGTGTCGCTCGACTCGATCCCGCTCGACCCGCACTTCCGTGCTGCGCGCCAGAACGGCGAGATCGAGGTCGAGGAGTACGACGAGGGGATGCTGCAGTGGGGGCTTCAGGCCGCCGGCATCCGCCTGCCCTACCTGCCGACGCGAGCCGGTCTCGGCTCCGATGTGATGACGGTCAACCCGCACCTCAAGACGATCGTCGACCCGTACCAGGGTGAGACGCTGGTCGCGATGCCGGCGATCCCGCTCGATGCCGCGCTGGTGCACATGAACCGTGCCGACATCCACGGCAACGCGCAGTACCTGGGACCGGACCTCTACTTCGACGACCTCTTCTGCCTGGCAGCCGAGAACGCATACGTGTCGGCCGAGCGCATCGTGCCGACCTCCGAGCTCGCCGCGAACGCCCACCCCGCGACCATCCGCATCCCGCGGCTGCTCGTGTCGGGCGTCGTCGAGGCGCCGGGCGGCGCGCACTTCACGTCGTGCGTGCCCGACTACGACCGCGACGAGCAGTTCCAGCGCGAGTACGTCGCGGCAGCCAAGGATCCGCAGCAGTGGCAGGAGTTCCTGAACCGTTACCTGTCGGAGCCCGCCCCCACCGCGAACGGAGTCCAGTCATGACCGACATCACCCGTGCCGAGGTCTGCGCAGTCGCCTGCGCCGACGCCTACCGCGACAACGGCGAGGTCATCGCGAGCGCCTTCGGGATCGTCCCCGCGATCGGCGTGCGCCTCGCCCGCCACACGTTCTCGCCCGACCTGGTGATCTCCGACGGAGAGGCGACCGCCGTGCGCGGCACCTGGGCCGTCGGCGGACCCGCCGAGGGCGACGTCGAGGCGTGGCTGCCGTTCAACCAGATCTTCACGCTGGTGTGGAACGGCAAGCGCCACATCACGATGATCCCGACGCAGCTCGACCCGTTCGGCAACGCGAACATCTCGGCGATCGGCGACCACGCCAAGCCCAAGGTGCAGCTGCTGGGCGTGCGCGGCGCGCCGGGCAACTCGGTGTACCACCCGACGAGCTACTGGGTGCCCTCGCACAGCACCAGGGTGTTCGTGCCGAAGGTCGACATGGTCTCGGGCGTCGGCAATGACAACGCCCGCGCGGCCGGCCCGTCGGTCACGAAGCACCACGACCTGCGCTACGTCGTCACCGACCTCGCCGTGCTCGACTACGAGCCCGAGAGCGGCCGTCTGCGTCTGAAGTCGGTTCACCCTGGCGTCTCGGTCGATGACGTCGTCGCCGCCACCGGCTTCGAGCTCATCGTCCCCGACGAGGTGCCCGAGACCCGCACGCCGACCGCCGAGGAGCTCGAGCTCATCCGCACCGTCATCGACCCGCGCAACCTGCGCGACCACGAGGTGAAGGCATGACAGGATCCCCGGTGCTCCGCACCCGGGCCACCGAGCTCTTCGGTGTGGAGCACCCCATCGTGCAGACGGGCATGGGCTACGTGTCCGATGCCCGTCTCACGGCGGCGACGGCTCGCGCCGGCGGCCTCGGCATCATCGCCGGAGGGATGCTGTCGTACGAGGAGCTCGCTGCGGCGATCGACTACGTGCAGGACCACACCGACAAGAACTTCGGCGTGAACATCCGGGCCAATCAGGAGGACGTCGACAAGCGCGTCGACCTGCTGATCAGCGCCGGGGTCAAGGTCGCGTCGTTCGCCCTCGCTCCCAAGCGCGAGCTGATCGACAAGCTCAAGGATGCGGGTCTGGTGGTGATGCCGTCGATCGGCGCGCGTCGCCACGCGGAGAAGGTCGCGGCCTGGGGCGTGGACGCGGTCATCGTGCAGGGCGGTGAGGGCGGCGGGCACACCGGCGCCGTGCCGACCAGTCTGCTGCTGCCGCAGGTCGTCGACGCCGTCGACATCCCGGTGATCGCGGCGGGCGGCTACTTCGACGGACGGGGTCTCGTCTCAGCGCTGGCCTACGGCGCCGAGGGCATCGCGATGGGAACGCGGTTCATGATGACGACGGACTCGCCCGTCGCGCAGGCCGTGAAGGACGTGTATCTGTCGAAGACGGTCAACGACACGGTCGTGACGCTCGAGATCGACGGTGTGCCGCAGCGCGTGCTGCGCGCGGGCACGATCGACAAGCTCGAGAACACGCACGGACTCCAGCGCATGGTGCGCGCCGCGCGCAACGCCATCGCATTCCAGCGCATCTCGCGGACCCCGTGGAGCCACATGATCCGCGAGGGGCTCGCGATGCGCAAGGACGAGGGGCTCAAGTGGAGCCAGGTGATCATGGCGGCCAACGCGCCCATGCTCTACCGCTCGGCTCTGCTCGAGGGCAACGCCGACCTCGGCGTGATGGCCACCGGTCAGGTGGTCGGACTGATCGATGACGTTCCCAGCGTCGCTGAGCTGATCGACCGCATCGTCGCGGAGGCCGAGACGGTCCTCGCGCGACTCAACGCCCCGATGGGCACGAGAACACAGGCATAGCCGGAAGCTCCGGCGGAAACTCGACGAGGAGACCAAGATGACGAATCAACTGGACGGCCGCGTGGTCGTCGTGACGGGTGCAGGACGAGGGATCGGCCGCGAGCACGCGCTGCTGGCCGCGGCCGAAGGCGCGAAGGTCGTGGTGAACGACACGGGCGCCGCGGCCGACGGCAGCGGGCGCGATGACTCCATCGCCGCAGCCGTTGCGGCGGAGATCGTCGCCGCCGGCGGCACGGCGATCGCGAGCACCGACGATGTGACGACGATCGAGGGCGCCGAGCGACTGCTCGCCGCAGCCCTCGACGCCTACGGCGAGGTGCACGGTCTGGTGAACAACGCCGGGATCCTTCGCGACCGCATGTTCGTGAACATGAGCGAGGCCGAGTGGGATGACGTGATCACGGGTCAGCTGCGTGGGACCTTCGCCCCCTGCCGGGTCTTCGGGGCGCACTGGCGCGACCGCTCCAAGGCAGGCGAGGATGTCAAGGCCTCGATCGTGAACGTGTCGAGCACCTCCGGGCTCAACGGAGCCGTCGGCCAGAGCAACTACGGCGCCGCGAAGGCGGGGATCGCCTCGCTCACGCAGATCATCGCGCAGGAGCTGTCTCGGTACGGCGTGCGGGCCAACGCGATCACCCCGGTGGCGCGTACCCGCATGACCGAGAACGTCCCCGGCATCAAGGAGATGGTCGCCGTTCCCGAGGACCCCGAGGCGTTCGACGTGTACCACCCGGGCAACGTCTCGCCCGTCGTGGCATACCTGCTCACCGAGGCCTGCCCGGCGACCGGCAAGGTCTTCTACGCGAAGGGCGGCGAGATCCGTCAGTTCCAGCCGTGGAGCTACGGGAAGATCATCGACAAGGGCGCCCGCTGGACGGTCGAGGAGCTGCAGCAGGAGATGGCCGACCTTGTCTGAGCAGATCGCCCCCGTTCCCGGGCCTGGAAACGCCCTCACGCACGATCGCGCCGTCGTGATCACGGCGGCCGCCGGCACGGGCATCGGCTTCGCCGCTGCTCAGCGGTTCGCGATCAACGGCGCGAAGCTCACCATCAGCGACCGTCATGAGCGGCGCCTCGAAGAGGCAGCCGACCGTCTCGAGGCCGAGTTCGGCGTTCGTCCGCACACCGTCGCCTGCGACGTGACGGATCAGGCGCAGATCGACCACCTCATGGACAGCGCCGCCGAGCGGCACGGTCGCATCGACGTGCTGGTCAACAACGCGGGCCTCGGCGGCACGGCGAGCGTCATGGAGATGACCGATGACCAGTGGTCGTCGGTGCTCGATGTCACGCTGACGAGCACCTTCCGCGCAACGCGTTCGGTGCTCCGCCACATGATCCCGCAGGGCTCGGGGGCGATCGTCAACAACGCCTCGGTCGTCGGATGGCGCGCGCAGGCGGGGCAGGCGCACTACGCGGCCGCCAAGGCCGGTGTCATGGCGCTCACCCGTGCCTCCGCGATGGATGTCGCGCCGCACGGCATCCGCATCAATGCGGTCTCGCCGAGCATCGCGATGCACGCCCACCTCGCCAAGGTGACGAGCGATGACCTGCTCGCGCAGCTCAGCGCGCAGGAGGCATTCGGGCGCGCAGCCGAGCCGTGGGAGATCGCGAACGTCATGGTGTTCCTCGCCAGCGACTACGCCTCGTACATGACGGGCGAGGTCGTCTCGGTCAGCAGTCAGCACGCCTGAGATCGGAGCAGGAGATGGCCAATCTGAACGCAGTGGGCACGGTGGGCGAGACCTTCGTGCTCGACGTGGAGCGCGGCAAGGTCCGCGAGTTCGCACGCGCGACCCGGTCGGAGAACCCGGACTACCTCGAGCGAGAGGTGCCCGTCTCCCCGCCGACGTTCCTCACGGTGACGAACTTCTGGCAGCCGCCGGCGGGCAATCCGTGGCCGGCGGCGGAGCTCGACGGCAAGCGCGTGCTCCACGCCGAGCAGCAGTACGAGTTCTTCGGGCCGCCGCCTGCGGCCGGAACGCGCCTGAGCTGCACGTCGCGCATCGAGGACATGTACGTGAAGGAGGGGCGCCGAGGGGGTGCGCTCACCTTCGTCGTGATGGTGACGGACTTCGTCGACGAGAGCGGCGTGCTCGTCGCGCGCTCCACGATGACCGGAGTCGAGACGGCGCGAGCCGCGAAGGAGGACGCATGAGCGAGCGCACCGCACCGGCACCCTGGACGCTGCCGCCGCAGACGCGGACGGACTTCGTCCGCTACCAGGGCGCGTCGGGCGACATGAACCCGATCCACCACGATCAGACCTACGCCGAGGCCGCCGGATACCCGTCGCCCTTCTCGGTCGGGATGCTGCAGGCCGGCCTGCTCGGCACGTACGCGACCGACTGGCTGGGGGCCGACAACATCCGCTCGTTCCGCACCCGCTTCAAGGAGCAGGTCTGGCCGGACGATGTGCTCACCTGCACCGGTCGTGTCATCGAGGAGTACGAGAAGGACGGCCTGTCCATGATCGATGTCGAGATCGACTGCACCAGGCAGACCGGCGGCGTCGCCGCGACCGCGTGGGCGACCTTCGTCGTCCCAGAGGAGGTCTGAGATGCGGGCACACGTCGTACACGAGCTCGGTGGTCCCGAGATGCTCCGCTGGGACGAGGTCGATGACCTCATCCCAGGCCCCGGCCAGGTGCTGATCGAGACCCGGGCCGCGGGAGTGAACTTCCCCGACGGCCTCATCGTCGCGGGCACCTATCAGACCAAGCCCGCACTGCCCTTCACCCCCGGCTCCGAGATCGCGGGCGTCGTGGCGGCCGTCGGCGACGGTGTCGCCGACCTCGCGGTCGGGGACCGCGTGCTCGCGTTCACGGGCATGGGGGGCTACGCCGAACAGGTCGTGGTCGCCGCTGACATGGTCTTCGTCATCCCCGATGTGATGACCTTCACGGACGCGGCCGGCTTCCCCGTGACCTACGGCACATCGTTCCACGCCCTCGCGGATCGCGCCGAGCTGCAGTCGGGGGAGACGCTGCTCGTGCTGGGGGCGTCGGGAGGCGTGGGGCTTACTGCCGTCGAGATCGGCAAGGCGCTCGGCGCCCGCGTCATCGCGGCGGCCTCGAGCCCCGAGAAGCGTCAGCTCTGCCTCGACCGCGGCGCCGACGAGGTGATCGACTACTCGGAGGGCGACCTGCAGCAGACGCTGAAGGAGATCGCCCCTGGGGGCGTCGACGTCGTCTACGATCCCGTCGGCGGTGAGCACGCCCAGTCCGCGATCCGCGCGCTCGCGTGGGGCGGTCGCTACCTCACGATCGGCTACGCCTCGGGTGACATCCCGAAGGTGGGTATGAACCGACTCCTCGTCTGCGCCGGTTCGCTCATCGGCGTGCTCTGGGGAGCGTGGGCGCGCCGCAACCCGGCTCGCAACGCGCAGAACATGCAGCGGCTGTTCGGCTGGTACGCCGACGGACTGCTGCGCCCGCACGTCAACGAGACCCACCCCCTGTCCGAGGCGCCCACGGCGCTGGAGGTCGTCATGGGTCGTCGTGCGCTCGGCAAGGTCATCCTGACCGCCGATGCGCTGGACGACGCACGAATCGAGAGGAACGAGAACTGATGCAGCTGTCACCGAGCCCCCAGGCGCAAGAGGTCATCGAGCGTCTCAAGCGCTTCATGGACGAGCACGTCTACCCGGCTGAGCCCGTGTACCAGGCCCAGCTCGCGGCGAACGGCCCGCACAGCCACGTGGTGCCGCAGATCATCGAGGACCTCAAGGTCGAGGCGCGCGCCCAGGGGCTGTGGAACCTCTTCCTGCCCGACTGGTCGGGCCTGACGCACCTCGACTACGCCCACATCGCCGAGATCACCGGTCGCTCGCCGTACATCGCGCCGGAGGCACTGAACTGCTCGGCGCCGTCGACCGGGAACATGGAGATCCTGCACATGTTCGGCACGCCCGAGCAGCAGGAGCGCTGGCTCGAGCCGATGAAGGACGGGCGCATGCGCTCGGGCTTCTCGATGACGGAGCCGCAGGTCGCCTCCTCCGACGCGCGCAACATCTCGACCTCCATCGTCCGCGACGGAGACGAGTACGTCATCAACGGGCGCAAGTGGTGGACCACCGGTGCCGCCGACCCGCGCTGCGAGATCCTCATCCTGATGGGCAAGACCGACCCGGAGGCCGCTCCGCATGAGCAGCAGTCGATGATCCTCGTCCCGATCGACACCCCGGGTGTCGAGGTCATCCGCTCGCTGCCCATCTTCGGCTATCACGACCAGCAGGGGCACGCCGAGATCCTGTTCACCGACGTGCGTGTGCCGGTCGGCAACATGCTCGCGGGTGAGGGCAAGGGCTTCGCGATCGCTCAGGCGCGTCTGGGCCCCGGCCGCATCCACCACGCGATGCGCTGCATCGGCATGGCGGAGCGTGGGCTCGAGCTGATGGTGCGTCGCGTCGCCGAGCGGGAGGTCTTCGGCGGCAGGCTCTCGGATCAGGGCGTCGTGCAGAACTGGATCGCCGAGTCCCGTCTCGAGATCGAGCAGGCGCGCCTGCTCGTGCTCAAAGCGGCGTGGATGATCGACGAGGTCGGCGCGAAGGGCGCGGCGATCGAGATCGCCGCGGTCAAGATCGTGGGACCGCGCGCCGCGCGCTCGGTGCTCAACCGCGCCATCCAGGCGTTCGGCGGCATGGGGGTCACCGACGACACCCCCATCGCACGCATGTGGGCCAGCGCTCGCATCCTCGGCATCGCCGACGGTCCCGACGAGGTGCACCTGCGCTCCGTCGCGCGTCAGGAGATGCGCAAGTACCGCTGAATCCGATCGCGGCGGCGCTCCGCCGCCGCGAATCGGCCCGACTGACGGCTCACCCGCTCACCCGCCGCCACAGGTCTTCGACCTGGCGGTCGGTCTCAACGAGTGAGCCGTCAGTGCGTATGACGACGTCGGCGATCGCGACCCGCCGCTCCTCGTCGCCCTGGGCAGACACCCGTGCAGCGGCCTCCTCCGCGGAGTGCCCGCGGTGCTCCTGCAGTCGGCGTCGCCGTTCTTCCGGATCCGCCTCGACCGTGACGATCAGGTCGTAGGTCCAGGGCAGCGGTGGGGAGTCCGCCGTGAGCAGCGGTATCTCGTGCACCACGACGGCATCGTCACCGCGCAGCGCGTCGATCGCCTCCGCGGTCGCGGTCATGATCGCCGGGTGGATGATGGTGTTGTAGCGCCTGCGGAGTGCATCGTCCCCGAAGACCAGCGCCGCCACACGCGCTCGATCGAGCGTGCCGTCCGTGCGCAGTGCGGTGGGCCCCAGCAGTCCTGCGATCTCCGTGAGCACCCGTCGGCCCAGAGGGGAGGCTGGATCGACGACCTCGCGAGCGGTCTGATCTGCATCGATGATGCGTGCCCCGCGGTCGCGGAGTCCCCGGGAGACGGTGCTCTTGCCGGCGCCGATGCCGCCGGTCACTGCGATGAGCTTCACACCATCACCCTAACGCCCGCTCGGTTTACTGCATCGGTAAGAATCTGAACATTTCAGGCGTCACATCCCAAGAACCGCCCCGTTTCTTCACCACCGCTCAGTAGTCTGAGCGAAACTGTCAGAACAGAATTGAAGCCGACACAGCAGTCGGACAGGAGGATCGCAGTGACGCAGATCGGAATCGTGCGGGAAGGGCCGGAGGAGGCGCGGGTCGCCGCGACGCCGGCCACCGTGCAGTCCCTGAGGAAGCTCGGCTACGAGGTGGCCGTGGAGACCGGGGCGGGTGAGCGCTCGTCGTACCCCGACGACGAGTACCGGCAGGCCGGGGCGGAGATCGTCGGGCAGGCCGAGGCGTGGTCGCGCCCGGTGGTGCTCAAGATCAACCCGCCGTCGGATGCTGAGATCGCCGCCCTCGCAGACAACGCGACCCTCATCGCGCTGCTCTCGCCGGCGCTGAAGCCCGAGCTGGTCGAGAAGCTCGCGCAGCGCGGCATCACCGCCCTTGCGCTCGACGCCGTGCCGCGCATCTCGCGGGCGCAGTCGATGGACGTGCTCAGCTCGATGGCGAACATCTCGGGTTACCGGGCCGTCGTCGAGGCAGCACACGAGTTCGGCCGCTTCTTCACCGGACAGGTGACGGCAGCGGGCAAGGTCCCGCCGGCCAAGGTGCTCGTCGCCGGTGCCGGCGTCGCGGGCCTCGCGGCCATCGGCGCAGCATCCAGCCTCGGCGCCATCGTGCGCGCCACCGACCCGCGACCCGAGGTCGCCGACCAGGTCTCGTCGATCGGCGGCACCTACATCCCGGTCGACGTCGAGGTGGAGAAGTCCACCGACGGCTACGCCAAGGCCACCAGCGCGGACTACGACCGCCGCGCCGCCGAGATCTACACCGAGCAGGCCGCCGACGTCGACATCATCGTCACGACTGCACAGATCCCGGGGCGCGCAGCGCCCCGCCTGATCACAGCATCCGACGTCGCACTGATGAAGCCCGGCAGCGTCATCGTCGACATGGCCGCCGCGCAGGGCGGCAACGTCGAGGGCTCGGTCGCGGGGGAGCGCGTCGTCACCGACAACGGCGTGATCATCCTCGGCTACACCGACCTCGCGTCGCGCCTGTCGACCCAGGCATCCCAGCTGTACGGCACCAACGTCGCCAACCTCGTCGAGCTGCTCACGCCGAACAAGGACGGCGCGCTGACGATCGACTTTGACGACGTCGTGCAGCGCTCCGTCACCGTCGTGCGCGACGGCGAGGTCACCTGGCCGCCGCCGCCCGTGCAGGTCGCCGCAGCGCCCTCGCCGGCCGCTCCGGCGGCGGAGCCCGCCGTGGCCGCTGAGAAGAAGACGATGAGCGCGGGCAAGAAGGTCGGCCTGATCGTCGCCGGCATCGCCGCGCTGTTCCTGGTGAACCTCTTCGCCCCCGCCCCGCTGCCGCAGCACTTCACCGTGCTGATGCTGTCGGTCGTGATCGGTTTCTACGTGATCGGCAAGGTGCACCACGCGCTGCACACCCCGCTGATGTCGGTCACCAACGCCATCTCCGGTGTGATCATCGTCGGCGCCATGCTGCAGATCACCGACGGCAACCCGGTCGTGCAGGTCATCGCCGCTGTCGCGGTGCTGCTCGCCAGCATCAACATCTTCGGCGGTTTCGCCGTCACCCGCCGAATGCTCAGCATGTTCACGAAGGGCGGCCAGAAGTGACCGTCGACGCACTCGCCGGGGCGGCCTACATCGTCGCCGCCCTGCTGTTCATCCTGAGCCTGGCCGGGCTCAGCCGCCACGAATCCGCTCGTGCGGGCGTGGTCTACGGCATCGTGGGCATGGCCATCGCGCTGCTCGCGACCCTCGCCCTCACGATCGCCGACGCCTGGGGCGGCTCCGGCGCGATGCTCGGGCTCACTCTGCTCGGCGTCGGCGTGCTCGTGGGTGCCGCAATCGGCCTCTGGCGAGCCAAGGTCGTGAAGATGACCGAGATGCCCGAGCTGATCGCATTGCTGCACAGCTTCGTCGGTCTCGCGGCTGTGATGGTCGGCTGGAACGGCTATCTCGCCCACGCGCCGATCGCGCCGGAGCTGGTCGGCATCCACAACGCCGAGGTCTTCATCGGCATCTTCATCGGCGGTGTCACGTTCACCGGCTCGATCGTCGCCTACCTGAAGCTGTCGGCGAAGATGTCGTCGCGTCCGCTGATGCTGCCGGGCAAGAACGTGCTCAACGTCGGCGCACTGGTCGCCTTCGTCGCGCTGACGGCGTGGTTCGTCGTCGACCAGCAGCTCTGGCTGCTGATCGCCGTGACGCTGCTGTCGTTCGCGCTCGGCTGGCACCTGGTCGCCTCGATCGGCGGCGGCGATATGCCGGTGGTCGTGTCGATGCTGAACAGTTACTCGGGATGGGCGGCCGCCGCGGCCGGCTTCCTGCTGAACAACGACCTGCTGATCGTCACCGGCGCCCTGGTGGGATCGTCGGGTGCCTACCTGTCGTACATCATGTGCAAGGCGATGAACCGGTCGTTCATCTCGGTCATCGCCGGAGGCTTCGGCATCGTGGCATCCACATCCTCCGACGAGGACTACGGCGAGCACCGCGAGACGAACGCCGAGGGCGCGGCCGCGCTGCTCACCGCGGCGAAGTCGGTCGTGATCACGCCCGGCTACGGCATGGCCGTCGCCCAGGCGCAGTACCCGGTCGCCGACCTCGTCGCGCGGCTGCGCGAGCGCGGCGTGGAGGTGCGCTTCGGCATCCACCCGGTCGCCGGTCGCCTGCCCGGGCACATGAACGTGCTGCTGGCCGAGGCCAAGGTGCCGTACGACATCGTGCTGGGCATGGATGAGATCAACGACGACCTGGCGTCGACGAGCGTCGTGCTGGTCATCGGCGCGAACGACACGGTCAACCCCGCCGCCGCCGAGGACCCGGGCAGCCCCATCGCCGGGATGCCCGTGCTGCGGGTCTGGGAGGCCGAGAACGTCATCGTGTTCAAGCGCTCGATGGCCGCCGGCTACGCCGGCGTGCAGAACCCGCTGTTCTTCCGTGAGAACACGCAGATGCTCTTCGGTGACGCCAAGGAGCGCGTGGAGGACATCATCCGGGCTCTCTGAGTCGGCATCCCGCCCTTCACATGAGAACGGCCCTCCTGCGCGATGCGCGGGAGGGCCGTTCTGCGGTAGAGGATCAGCGGACGAAGCGCACCTCGGTGAGGGTCTCGCCGAGGAAGGGCTCGGTGTGCGTGGCGCCGTCGAGGGTGAAGCCGTTGCGCACGTAGAAGCGGTGCGCACGGGGGTTGTCGTCGGCGACCCACAGGTACAGCGGCTCGTCCTTCTCGACGGCGGCGTCGAACAGGGCCTGGCCGAGCCCGGTGCCGTGGTGCGCCTCGAGCAGGTAGATGAAGTACAGTTCCCGCATCGCGGGGGCGTCCTTGTCACGGGCGGGGCCCGATCCGACGAAGCCGACGATCTCGCCGTCGACGAGCGCTGCGCTCATCTTGAAGTCGTCGCCCTGGCGGGCCCAGTTGGTCCACAGCTCGGCCATGCGGCGCGGTGAGATCCGCTCCAGCGCAGCCTTGCTGATCAGGTGGTCGTATGTCTCGTGCCACGTCTGGGCGTGCACGCGACCGAGGGCTTCCGCATCCACATCGCGGACCGGACGGACGATGATCTCGGGCTGGGCTTCGGCGCTCATGCCGTGACTCTACGCGCGAGCGCGCAAGAGATGAAATCGATGGGTAACACCCCGGGGTGTCTGTAGCAACCGACCAATGAAGTTGGGGCAGCCGTCGTGGATCACTACCATCGCCCCTTGTGAATGTGATCTGGCGCACCCTGCTCGCGATCGCCCGGGCGCGACGGCGTGTCCGCCGTGGCGGCCGGCTGGGGCCGACGGACATCGGCACGATCCGCCTGACGACGCTGCCGACCGACCTCGACATCCTGCGGCACATGAACAACGGCCGCTACCTGTCGCTGTTCGACCTCGGCCGCTGGGACCTGCTGATCCGCACCGGGCTGTTCGACACGATGAAGGAGCGCGGCTGGTATGCGGTCGTCTCCAGTGAGACGGTCACCTTCCGCAAGTCGCTCGAACTGTGGCAGCGCTTCGACGTCGAGTCGCGCCTGATCGGACACGACGACAAGGCGGTGTTCCTCGAGCACCGCGCCGTCGTCGACGGCGAGGTGTACGCACGCGTCATCGTCAGAGCTCGGATGCTGCGCCGCAGCGGCGGCACGGTCAGCCACGATGAGCTGTTCGCCGCCGTGGGACGCCCCGAGGGCATCCCCGACATCGAGGACTGGATCCACGACTGGGCCGCGGCGACGGCGCTGCCCCCGACCAAGGCGCCCGCGCCCAGCACCTGGCACTGACCGCACCCGTGGATCACCCGCCCAGAGCCGCACCCCGCGCCTAGTGTGGAGGCATGGCAGAGCAGTCGTCGTCTCCCAACGGAACAGGCCTGGCGGAAGCGGCCGTGGAACTCGCCGGCCGGTGGGTGCTCGAAGCCGCCCGCGAAGACGTCGATCCCGCGGCCGAGCGGCTCGCCGGAGTGCTGCAGGACCCGAAGGGGCTTCCGTTCACGCTCGGCTTCGTCGACGGGGTCATGCGTCCTGAGAGCGCGGTGGCGGCAGCATCCAATCTGCATCGCGTCGCCCCGCTGGCACCCGACTTCCTGCCCTGGTACCTGCGCGGCGTCGTGCGTCTCGGCGGCGGCGTCGCGCCGCTGCTGCCGGTGCCCACCGTGCCCATCGCGCGCCGCGTGCTGCGCGAGATGGTCGGGCATCTCATCGTCGACGCACGGCCCGACAAGCTGGGACCCGCGCTCGAGAAGATCCGCGCGGGCGACACCCGGGTCCGGCTGAACCTCAACCTGCTCGGCGAGGCGGTGCTCGGCGAGACCGAGGCGAAGCGCCGGCTCGACGGCATCCACGATCTGATCCGCCGCGACGACGTCGACTACGTCTCGGTCAAGGTGTCGGCCATCATGAGCCGCATCTCGATGTGGGCCTTCGACGACGTCGTCGACGAGGTGGTCGAGCGGCTGACGCCGCTGTACGTCACCGCGGCCGCGAACGGCACGTTCCTCAACCTCGACATGGAGGAGTACCGCGACCTCGACCTGACCATCGCGGTGTTCACCCGCCTTCTCGAGGATCCGCGGCTGAAGAACTCGCGTGCCGGCATCGTGCTGCAGACCTACCTGCCCGATGCGCTGCCGGCGCTGCGTGAGCTCACCGCCTGGGCGCGCGACCGCGTCGAGCACCGCGGCGCGCCGATCAAGGTGCGGCTGGTGAAGGGCGCGAACCTCGCCATGGAGAAGGTGGATGCCGTCATGCACGGCTGGCCGCAGGCGCCCTACACGACCAAGCTCGACACCGACGCGAACTATCTGCGCTGCCTCGACGAGGCGTTCACCCCTCGCAACGCCGCCGCCGTGCACATCGGCGTCGCCGGACACAACCTGTTCGACATCGCCTACGCCTGGCTGCTCGCGGGAGAGCGCGAGGTGCGCGATCAGGTCGAGTTCGAGATGCTGCTCGGCATGGCCCAGGGGCAGATGGCCGCCGTCGCCCGCGAGGTCGGCGAGGTGCTGCTCTACGTGCCCGTCGTCAACCCCGCCGAGTTCGACGTGGCCATCAGCTACCTGGTGCGCCGGCTCGACGAGAACGCCTCGCAGGCGAACTTCCTCTCGGCGGCGTTCCACCTGGCCGACGATCCTTCGCTGTTCGAGCGCGAGCGGCTGCGGTTCGTCGACTCCCTCGCCCGCACGGACGATCACAGTCTGCACACCGGACCGCGACGCACCCAGAACCGCGCCGCACCGGCGCACGAGTCGGTGCGTCCTGTGCCTCCGCGCATGAGCGACGACGAGGATCTCACCGGTGTCGTGCTCGGCATAGCCCGCGGCGCGAACGGCGACGACGATGATGACGCGCGCGACGACCCGTTCCTGCAGACCGCGGTCTACGCCCGGCAGGAGCTCGACACCGATGCGGCCGGCGCACCCGGCTTCGAGAACACGCCCGACAGCGACCCGGCTCTGCCCGCCAACCGCGAGTGGGCCCGTGGCATCCTCGGTCGCATCGCCGAGCCCGACGCGTGCACCCTCGGACTCGAGACGGTGCGCGCGGGCAGGATCGACGACGAGCGGATGCTGCAGCAGACGATCCTGCGCGTGCAGGCCGCCGGAGTCGGATGGGGTGCACGCCCGGCATCCGAGCGCGCCGAGATCCTGCAGCGCGCGGCGGTCGCCCTGCAGGCCCGCCGTGCCGACCTGATCGAGATCGCCGCGGTCGAGACCGGGAAGGTGTTCTCGGAGGCCGACATCGAGGTCAGCGAGGCGGTCGACTTCGCGAAGTACTACGCCAGCCGCGCGCACGAACTCGACGCCGTCAGCGGCGCGGTGTTCGAGCCCGCCCAGGTGACGGTGGTCACCCCGCCGTGGAACTTCCCCCTCGCCATCCCCGCCGGCGGCGTGCTGGCCGCGCTCGCCGCGGGGTCGGGCGTGGTGTTCAAACCCGCGCATCAGGCCCGCCGCTGCGCGGCCGTGATCGCCGAGGCGCTCTGGCAGGCGGGCGTGCCGCGCGACGTGCTGACCCTGGTCGATCTCGGCGAGCGCGAACTGGGGCAGCAGCTGATCTCGCACCCCGCGGTCGATCGGGTGATCCTCACGGGCGCGTGGGACACCGCGGCGCTGTTCCGCTCGTGGCGTCCCGATCTGCCCCTGCTGGCCGAGACCAGTGGCAAGAACGCGATCATCATCACCCCGACGGCCGACCTCGACCTCGCCGTCGCCGATCTGGCCAAGAGCGCCTTCGGTCATGCCGGGCAGAAGTGCTCGGCCGCATCGCTGGTGATCGTCGTGGGTGCCGTCGGACGCTCCAAGCGCTTCGCCAGGCAGCTCGTCGACGCGGTGCGCTCGATGCATGTCGCGTGGCCGGGTGATGCCAGGGCAGAGATCGGGCCGGTGATCGAGAAGCCGCACGGCAAGCTCGCCTGGGCGCTGAGCGAGCTGGAGCGCGATGAGAAGTGGCTGATCCGGCCGCGGTCGCTGGATGACAGCGGACGGCTGTGGAGTCCCGGCGTGCGCGTGGGGGTGCAGCCGGGGTCGCGCACGCACCTGGAGGAGTTCTTCGGGCCGATGATGGGCGTGATGCACGCGGCGACGCTGTCGGATGCCATCACGCTGCAGAACGCGGTCGCCTACGGGCTGACGGCGGGACTGCACACGCAGGACCCTGCCGACCTCGAACTCTGGCTCGATCAGGTGCAGGCGGGCAACCTGTACGTCAACCGCGGCATCACCGGAGCGATCGTGCAGCGGCAGCCGTTCGGCGGATGGAAGCGGTCATCGGTCGGCCCCGGCGCCAAGGCCGGCGGTCCGAACTACCTGATCGGGCTCGGGCGCTGGCGGTCGCAGCCGCGCGGGAAGGTCTCGAGCACGCTGCATCTGCGGGGGCTCGACACGCGCATCTCGACGCTGATCGAGGCCGCGCAGCCGTCGCTGGGCTTCGAGGACTTCGAGTGGCTGCGCCAGTCGGCGCTGTCGGATGCCGTCGCCTGGGACCGCGAGTTCGGCCAGGTGCGCGACGTGTCGCAGCTCGAGGTGGAGCGCAACCTGTTCCGCTACCGGCCCGTGCCCGTCATCGTGCGTGCGGCGGCCGACGCCGGGCTGCACGAGGTGCTTCGGGTGGTGTTCGCGGGCATCCGTTCGGGGGCGCGGTTCGTGCTCTCGGTGCCGACCGGGCTGCCGGCCGGCGTGCGCGGACAGCTCAGCGACCTCGACGTGCTCGTGGCCGTCGAGACCGACGCCGAGTGGATCGACCGGATGGCGCGACGCGGCGAATCGCGAGCGGAGGGCGAGGACGACGCCGCATCGACGCTGTCGGATGCTGCACGCGTGCGCCTGGTCGGGTCGCGGGAATCCGTCGCGGCGCTGCACGGCGACCTCGCGCGCGCGGTCGGCGGCGATCCCGACCTCGCGGTCTACGACAACGAGGTGACCTCGGCCGGTCGCCTGGAGCTGCTGCCGTTCGTGCACGAGCAGGCGATCTCGATCACCGCGCACCGCTTCGGCGATCCCGACGACTGGAGCGCGGGGGTCATCTGAGGGGCCCGGCCGGTGGCATCCGCTGTTGCGGTCGCAATGGATGCCGCTTTCGCGGCGGAATAGCGGCATCGATTGCGACCTGGGTCAGTCGATGGAGCGGGTTGGTAAAAAATACTTGACATCGGATGCTGGTGAGTCGTAGCCTCCATGTAAATAATCCTTTACATGGAGGTGTGCGATGGTCTATCACGAGCGAGCCGCATGGGCCGGACTCATCGCAGCGATCGGGACGATCACGGCGTACGCGCTGATCATGCTGGGCCGGATCGACGGACGCGACCTCGACACCGTCGACTGGTTCCCGCCGATGCTGTGGGCGATCGGCGGCGGCATCGTGCTCAGCATCCTCATCACGATCGGCTGGGGCATCATCGCCGGCATGCGGGATCGTGACTCGGCCACGACCACCGACATCCGCGACCGCGACATCAGTCGCATGGGCGGGCGGGTCGAGCAGGCCTTCCTGGTGATCGCCGGGCTGGGGGTCATCGCGCTGTGCGCGATCGACGCCCACGTGTTCTGGATCGCCAACACGATGTTCCTCGGGTTCGCCGTCGCGGCCGTCGTCGGCGGGATCGCGCGGGTCATCGCCTACCGCCGGGGTCTCGTGTGATGGTCAAGCCGACCCTCGTCACCAATTCGATCCGCGCCCACCGCGAGAGCGCCGGCCTCACCCAGGCCGAGCTCGCCCGCACCGTCGGCGTCACCCGCCAGACGCTGATCGCCATCGAACAGGGCAAGTACTCGCCGACGCTCGAGCTCGCCTTCCAGCTCGCCCGCGCCTTCGGCGTCGGGCTCGACGATCTCTTCGACTATCCGGAGGAATGACATGACTCTCACCGCCATGACGATGCCCGCCTGGGCGCAGAACGGCTACGGCGCGGCATCCTCGGTCCGGCTCACGGAACGCGGGGTGCCCGCAGCGGGCAAGGGTCAGGTGCTGCTGAAGGCCCGCGCCACCGCACTGAACGCCGGCGACGTGCGCATCATGCTCGGCGACCCGCTGCTGGTGCGACCGGCGTTCGGGTTCGCCGCACCGCGTCAGCCGGTGCGCGGCATGGATGTCGCCGGCACCGTGGTCGCCGTCGGCGCAGGCGTGACGAACGCGGTCATCGGCGACGAGGTCGTCGTGGAACTGCCCGGGGGCGGGGGACTGGCCCCGTATGCTGTCGCGCCCGTGGCTCGGCTGGTGCCCAGACCGCACGCTGTCACACCCGCGGTCGCCGCCACGCTGCCCATCGCCGGGGGTACAGCCTGGCAGGCGCTCGACCTGGCGCGCGTCGGCGAGGGGTCGCGCGTGCTCATCATCGGCGCCTCGGGCGGCGTGGGCACCTTCGCCGTCCAGCTCGCTGCGCTGCGCGGCGCGCGGGTACACGCGTCGTGCGGCACCCACGCCCGTGAGCTGGTCGAGTCGCTCGGCGCCGAGCGCGTGCTCGACCGCGACTTCGCACCGGCCGACCCGCCCGCCGACCGCTACGACGCGGTGATCCAGCTCGCCGGCGGGCAGCCGCTTCGCGCCCTGCAGCGACTGGTCCGCCCCGGTGGCAGGGTGGTGCTCGTGGGCGGTGACGGCGGGCGCGTGCTCGGTCCGATCCCTCGGATGCTGGGAGCCGCCGTGCTGTCCATTGGCTCGCGCCGCAGCATCCGTCCGCTCGCAGCCACAGCGAAACCGCAGATCCTCGCGCAGCTGCTCGAGCTCGTCGCCGCCGGGAGACTCGAACCGGTGATCGAGCGCGAGTACGCGTTCGCCGATGCCGGTGCGGCGCTCGCCCACCTTGAGTCCGGGCACACCGTCGGAAAGGTCGTCGTGCACGCGGCATCCTGAGGCACGCGGCACGGTGAGACATGCGGCTTCAGGAGGCACGCGGGCGGGCGCTGGCGGGCTTCAGGGTCGACGTGAAATAATGGCCACTGGCGTGCCCACGTGCATCTTCCCCGTCAGTGTTGCGGGTCGAACTTCCGCCGGGCCCCTGGACAGCGTCCGCCGCACCTTCTCCGAGGAGCACACCCATGTCCATGCCTGAGACGACCACGGCCATCGCCCCCACCCGCGTCGCGCACCACCGCCGCTACCTGATGTGCCGCCCCGAGCACTTCACGGTGACCTACAAGATCAACCCGTGGATGGATCCGGCGGGGCCCACCGACACCGCCAAGGCCGTCGCGCAGTGGCAGAAGCTGTACGACCTGTACCTCGAGCTCGGGCACGAGGTCGAGCTGATCGAGCCGCTCGCCGGCTACCCCGACATGGTCTACACGGCCAACGGCGGCTTCCTGATCGATGGGCGCGCCTACGTGCCGAAGTTCTACTTCGAGCAGCGTCAGGGCGAGGCGCCCGCCTTCGCCGACTGGTTCCGCGCGAACGGCTTCGACACCGTGGAGCCGTCGGAGGTCAACGAGGGCGAGGGTGACTTCCTGCTCGCCGGAGATGTGATCCTGGCCGGCACCGGATTCCGCTCGGCGGGCGACAGCCATCGCGAGGTGCACGAGGTCTTCGGCCGCGAGGTCGTGACGCTCACGCTCGTCGACCCGCGCTTCTACCACCTCGACACTGCGCTGACCGTGCTCGACCCGGTGCAGGGCGTGCAGAACGGCGGCCCCGAGCACGTGAACATCGCCTATCTCCCCGGAGCCTTCGACGCGGCCAGCCGCGCCATCCTCGAGGAGCGCTTCCCCGATGCGATCCTGGTCTCCGACGAGGACGGCGCCGTGTTCGGACTGAACTCCGCCAGCGACGGGTACAACGTCATCATCTCGCCGCGCGCGAAGGGGTTCGAGAAGCAGCTGCGTGAGCGCGGCTACAACCCGATCACCGTCGACCTGTCCGAACTGCTGCTCGGCGGCGGCGGCATCAAGTGCTGCACGCTCGAGCTGCGGACTCTGCTGAGCGAGCGCAGCGAGACGAAGTGCGGCGCTCAGGCGGAATGATGACCGCGGTGGAGGGGCACGTCGCCGAGAACTACGCGCCGCTGCCTGTCGTCGTCGCCGAGGGCGACGGGGTGTGGGTGACGGATGCTGACGGCAAGCGCTACCTCGACCTGCTGGCCGCCTACTCCGCCGTGAACTTCGGTCACCGGCATCCGAAGATCGTCGAGGCGCTCACCACGCAGCTCGGCCGGGTGACGCTCACCAGCCGGGCGTTCCGGAACGACCAGCTGGAGCCGTTCGCGGCCGCGCTCGCCGAGCTCTGCGGCAAAGACCTGGTGCTGCCGATGAACACCGGCGCCGAGGCCGTCGAGACCGGCATCAAGGTGGCGCGCGCGTGGGGATACCGCGTCAAGGGCATCCCCGAGGGGCGCGCACGCATCGTCGTCGCCGCCGGCAACTTCCACGGGCGCACCACGACGATCATCAGCTTCAGCGACGACGAGCAGGCGCGTGCGGACTTCGGTCCGTACACGCCGGGTTTCGACACGGTGCCGTACGGCGATGCGGATGCCATCGCCGGTGCGATCACCGACGACACCGCCGCCGTTCTGATCGAGCCCATCCAGGGCGAGGCCGGGGTGATCATCCCGCCGGAGGGATATCTGCGTCGTGTGCGCGAGATCTGCGATGAGCGGGGTGTGCTGTTCATCGCCGACGAGATCCAGTCCGGTCTCGGCCGCGTCGGCGAGACGTTCGCGTGCGATCGCGAGGGCGTCGTGCCCGATCTGTACCTGCTCGGCAAGGCGCTCGGCGGCGGCATCCTTCCCGTCTCGGCCGTCGTCGGCGACCGCGACGTGCTCGGGGTGATCCGCCCCGGCGAGCACGGCTCGACCTTCGGCGGCAACCCGCTCGCAGCAGCCGTCGGGTTGCGGGTGGTCGAGATGCTGCAGACCGGGGAGTTCCAGGAGCGCGCACGCCAGCTCGGCGTGCACCTGGCATCCCGCCTGGAGCCGCTGATCGGTCACGGCGTCACCGAGGTGCGCATCGCGGGTCTGTGGGCCGGCGTCGACATCGACCCCGCACTCGGAACCGGGCGTGCGGTCGCCGAGAAGCTCATGGACCGCGGTGTGCTCGTCAAAGACACCCACGGCCAGACGATCCGCATCGCGCCGCCGCTCGTGATCCGCGCCACTGAGCTCGACTGGGCCGTCGAGCAGCTGCGGCTGGTGCTGGGCGACTGACACCCGGGCTCAGTGCATGACGTCGGCGCTCAGTCCTTGAGGAACGGGCCCGCGTCCTGCTCCTGCACGTCGGGGTCGTCGAGGCCCCTCAGATCGTCCTCGTCGACCAGGTCGTCGATGTCGAGCGTCGACGGCGAGGCGTCGACGTGGCTCTCGATCGAGAGCGCCGCGGGGCTGATGCGGATCGGGTCGGTCGGCGCGACCGGCAGGCCGAACCGCCGCTGGAGGCGGCGCATCCAGCGTGGCTGCGAGCCCAGCACCCCGGACTCGTCGTGGGCTTCGACCTCGAGGCCGTAGTACTCGCCGATCCGGTCGATGAATGCCGCACGCTCGGCCTTCGCGTAGGCGCGACGTTCGCGAGTGAACGCGACGACGGTCGACCAGCAGATCAGCAGCATCACCACGCTGAACGGCAGGGCGATCGTGATCGCCGCGGTCTGCAGAGCGGTCAGGCCGCCGGCCAGCAGCAGCGCGATCGCCAGCAGTGCGGTCGCCGCCACGAAGAAGGTGCGGATCCAGCGCTTCGGCTCGGGCTTGCCGCCCGTGGCGATCATGCCCATCACCAGGGCTCCGGAGTCGGCCGAGGTGATGAAGAAGATCGCCAGCAGCAGGATCGCCCCCACGCTCACGATCGCCGAGCCGGGCACATTCGCGAGCATCGCGAACAGCGCGCCCTGCAGATCGACCTCGCCGTTCGGTCCGGTGAGAGTTCCCGGGTTCGCGAGCTCCATCGACAGCGCCGATCCGCCGAGCACGGCGAACCAGAGGATGCCCAGCAGCGTGGGCACCAGGATGACGCCGATCACGAACTCGCGCACGGTGCGGCCCTTCGAGACCCGTGCGATGAAGATGCCGACGAACGGCGCCCACGAGATCCACCAGCCCCAGTAGAACGAGGTCCAGCCGGCCTGCCACTGCTCGCCGGCCTCGCCCTGAAAGGCGCTGACGTTGAACGACAGGCCGACGAAGTTCTGGATGTAGTAGCCGATCGACTGCACGAAGTCGCGTAGCAGGAACTCGGTCGGACCCACCGCCAGCAGGTACAGCACCAGGATCCCGGCGAGCACGAGGTTGATGTTCGACAGCCACTTCATGCCCTTGGTGACGCCGGAGAGCACGGACATCAGCACGAACACCGAGATCACGAGGATCAGGATCACCTGGGTCGTCTCGTCGGGGTCGGCGAATCCCGCGGAATGCAGTCCCGCGCTCATCTGCAGCACGCCGAGGCCCAGAGACGTCGCGACGCCGAAGAGGGTGCCGACCAGGGCGATCACGTCGATCGTGTGGCCCCAGCCGCCCTCGACGCGCTTGCCGAGCAGCGGCTCGAGCGTCCATCGGATCGAGACCGGGCGTCGACGTCGATGGATCGCGTAGGCGAGAGCCAGACCGATGACCACGTAGATCGACCAGGCGTGCACGCCCCAGTGCAGGTATGTCTGTCCGAGTGCGGCCTGAGCGAGCTGCTCCGGCGTGCCGGTGACACCGGGCCGCGGGTTCGCGAAGTGGCTGAGCGGCTCGCTGACGCCGTAGAACACGAGGCCGATGCCCATGCCCGCTGCGAACAGCAGCGAGAACCAGCTCATCAGCGAGAATTCGGGTTCCTCATCGTCGCGACCCAGCTTGATGTCGCCGAAGCGACTGAACCCGAGGAACAGCGAGAACGCCACGAAGAACGCGGCGATCAGCACGTAGTACCAGTTGAACGCGTTGACGATCGTCGTCTGGACGGCCTGGAAGGCCGCCTCGGCGACCTGCGGGAACAGCAGGGTGAACGCGACGAAGGCGATGATGATCGCTGCCGCGGGCCAGAAGACCCAGCGCAGCACCTGCGGTTCACGCTTGCCGGAGTCGGTGGTCGGAACTGCGTCGTGTCCGCTCATGCCCCCAACGTAGCCAGATGAGCCGCCGGGCGACAGAGCGGGCCCGCGAGTCGCCCGAACGTGCGAGCGGCAGCGCGCCCTCACCGTCGCCAGGCTCAGGCGGGGGTGTCGTCCGGGTCGAGGGACTTCAGGGCATCCCTCTCGAGGGCGGTGTCGGCGGTCAACTCGTCTTCGGTGATCTCCGTGCCCCCGAGCGGCGCATCGCCTGCGTCCGGCGGAGAGTCGCCGGTCTCCCGGGCGGATTGGGCTGCATCGTCGGCCGCTTCCTCCGCGTTCTCGGCGGGGTGCATGCCGCGCTCGCGCGGCATTCCGCTGCCGCGCGGGTCCTGCCCCGGCACGTGGGGGAACTGTGCGGTGCCCGCTGCGTCATCCCCGGCTGCGTCATCCCGGGCGTCGTGCTGTCTCTCGCTCATGTCCGGCACGGTACCCGGAGTGCGCACCGGGCCGAACGCCCTTGACAGGCGCCCGGCTGCGGGCTCAGCCAGGCATGCGTCGCCCGGCGCGCAGGGTCTCCCACTCGTCGACCAGCTGCGGCATGCGCCGTGACATGAAGCGGAAGAACTCCGCCATCTCATCCGCGCGCTCCCTCGCCGCGTGGTCGTCGGCGTGTGCGGCCCCGATGCCGTCGATCAGATCGGCCAGCCGGTCGTACAGTGGGGAATTGCCGGCCATCACCGTGTACCAGGCGTCCGAGACGATCTCATAGCGGGCGAGACGGTGGTCGGGTCGGGTGATGCGGCGGATCACGTGCACGGTCTGCAGATAGCGCACCGCTCCCGACACCGCGGCGGCGCTGACGCCCAGTCGCTCGCCCAGTTCGCCGGCCGTGTACCCGTCGGCGGGTGCGGCGATGAGCGCCATCATCACCCGCGCCGGCATGCGGGGGAACCCCACGGCCGACATGGCGGCGGCCGCGCTCTCGGCCGCGTCCACGCCGAGATGCGCGGCGTTCGGCGGCGGTTCCGCGTCGGGCGCGCGGCGCGGGCCGTCGGGGTGCGTCATCCTGTCATCCTCTCAGGCGGTCGGGTGCAGTTCGCGACGGCGCATCAGCACGAGGGATGCCAGGATGCCGGCGGCCGCGGCGGACAGCATCCACCAGCCGCCGTCGACGTCGATCGCGCCGTCGCCCAGCGTGGGCGCCTGCGCGAACGGCGAGAGGCCCGTCAGCCAGTCCGGCATGGAGAACAGCGGTCCGAACAGTCCGACCGTGAGGGCGATGAGCACCAGCATCCACCCGACCACGATCGTCGCCCGGGGAACAAGCACGAACACCAGCGCGGTGACGGCGAGGAACACGCATGCGGCGACCGCCTGCCCGATTCCGGCCACGGCGGCGTGCTTCAGCAGCGATGCATCGCCGCCGAAGGATCCCAGCGCCGATCCCGCGAGCGCAGCGGCGATCACGATCACCACAGCGAGCAGCGCGACCACGATGTGCGCGGCAAGCCAGCGCACGCGGTCGACCGCCGTAGCCAGCACCGGTTCAGCCGTGCCGTGCGCTTCCTCCTGGCGCGCACGGCACACCGTCTGCACGGCCGCGCATGCGGCCAGCACACCGATCATCAGGTAGAAGGTCACCACCATCCCCTCCTCGAGACCGCCCTGCTTCGACAGGGCCTCGAAGACCTGCTGCACCGAGTCGATCCTGGTGCCGAGCTCGTTCACGGCCGACGCGAGGCCCACGGCCAGCAGACCTGAGATCAGCCCGCCGATCGCCCAGCCCAGCGCCGACCCGCGGGCCAGTCTCCATACCAGGCCGACAGGCGAGCCCAGTGATGCTGCGGCCCAGGTGCGGCCGTGCCGCTGCGGCACGACGCCCTCGCCGACGTCGCGCACCGACTGCACGGCGAACGCCACCGCCGTCAGGACGGCGCCGACGACGATTCCCAGCACTGCGGGCCAGACGGCGTCGTCCGCGTACGGACGGGTGTTGCCCGCCCATCCGAACGGTGACAGCCATGCCGGCCAGCTGCTCTCCATGCGGGTCAGATCGTCGCTCGGCGTGCCGAGGGCGTTGCCCAGACCCGCCACGACGTACGTGGCGACGAGCACCCACACCGCGAGCGAGTTCGCTCCGCGCGAGGTGCGCATCAGCTGCGCCGCGAGCAGTCCGATGCCGAGGAAGCACAGACCAACGGATGCGGTGGCCAGTCCGGCCACCCAGGAGCCGGCCGCCGGGTAGCCGGCGCCGATGTACACGAGAGTGACGAGCACGAGGATCGCGAGGTTCGCGATCACGCCGTGCACGACCGTGGCGCTCAGCGGCGCGACCCGGGCTGCGGGTGTGGCCGCGACGAGCTCGCCCCTGCCCGGCTCCTCCTCTGCGCGGGTGTGCCGAACGGCCAGGAACGTGCTCATGAAACCGGCGAGCATCGCCAGGAACGGCAGGATCAGGAACAGCGCCACCTGGGCCTCGCCCGCGCCGGACGGCAGCCCGCGGAACAGCAGGATCACAGGATTGGCCATCACGGTGGCGAGCACGGCCACGCGGTCGGACTCGGTGCCGAACGATTCGGCGACGCCGCCGACCGCCGCTGCCGCCATCGCCGCTGTGCCGAGGATCCACAGCGGCACCTGCACGCGATCGCGACGGATCAGCAGCCGCAGCAGTGGCATGAGCACGCGGGGTCGCGCCGCTGTGGGGACGGCGGCCGCGCTGGTCATCGCCGGTCCTCCTGGCGTCGTCGCTCGCGTCGGGTCGCGGGGCCGCTGACGGCGGCGTCCCCGTCGGCATCCGATCCGTTCTCGAGCGCGGCGAGATCGTCGCCGTAATGCCGCAGGAACAGCTCCTCCAGCGAGGGCGGCTCGATCCGCAGGCCGTCGACGGCGCGCCGGGCGAGCTCGGGCAGCACCGCGGCCACGTGGTCGCTGTCGACCGTGAAGCGGGCGCGTCCCTCGTGCACGATGCCGTCGTGGGCATCGGGGATGCCCGCCAGTGCGTCTGCGGAGGTCGCGTCGAACGAGATCTCGGTGCGGGTGAGATGCCGCAGATCGGCCAGAGTGCCGCTCTCGACGATGCGGCCCTCGCGGATGATCGAGACGCGGTCGCAGAGCTGCTCGACCTCGCTCATGATGTGACTCGAGAGCAGCACGGTCGCACCGGCTGCGCGCACGCGGGTGATCTCGCGACGGAACATCACCTCCATCAGCGGGTCGAGTCCGCTGGTGGGCTCATCGAGGATGTAGAGCTCTGCGGGAACGGCCAGGGCGGCGACGAGAGCGACCTTCTGCCGGTTGCCCTTCGAGTAGGAGCGCCCTCGCTTCTGCGGATCGAGTTGGAATGCCTCGAGAAGCCGCAGCTTCTCGGCGCGATATGCCGGATCATGGGTGCGTGCGCCGCGCAGGCGGGCGAGCAGGTCGATGACCTCGCCACCCGACAGATTCGGCCACACGCTGACATCGCCGGGCACATAGGCGATGCGGCGGTGCAGGCGGGCGGCGTCGTACCAGGGGTCCGCACCGAAGACGGTCGCCTCGCCGCCCGAGCGGCGGGCGAGGCCGAGCAGCACGCGGATGGCGGTGGACTTGCCGGCGCCGTTCGGCCCGAGGAAGCCGTGCACCTGACCGGACCGCACTTCGAGATCGAGCCCGGCGAGGGCGCGCACGCGACCGTAGGTCTTGGTCAGCCCCTGCGTGCGGATGATGGTGTCCATGCAGCGGAAGATACACCCAATTCATGAATTTGTGAATAGCGTGCAGCGAGTCAGTCGACCGTGACCGTGACCTCGTGCCACCCGGTCGCGCCGTCCGGCGCAGGAGCGGCGGATGCCCCGGTCTGGGCGTTGCCGTCCGCATCGATGGCCCGGCAGCGCAGCACGTGTTCTCCGGGGTCGGCGCGCCAGGGCATCCGCCATTGCACCCATGTGTCATCGGAGATCGCGGAGGCGAGCTCGGCACGCTGCCACGGCCCGCCGTCGACCTGCACCTCGACGCCCGTGATCGCCGTGCGCGGCTGCCACGCGACCCCCGCGATCACGGCGTCGCCTGCGGCGACGCGTGCGCCGGAGCGGGGCACGTCGATGCGCGACTGCAGCTTGATCGGTCCGCGCGCCGACCAGCCGCGATCGGTCCAGTACGCGCGGGCCTGATCGAATCGCGTGACCTCGAGATCGGTCACCCACTTGGTCGCCGACACGTAGCCGTACAGTCCGGGCACGACCATCCGCACCGGGAAGCCGTGCGCGAAGGGCAGCGGCTCGCCGTTCATGCCGATGGCCAGCAGGGCATCGCGGTCGTCGGTCAGCGCCTCGAGCGGGGTTCCCGCGGTGAAGCCGTCGACCGAGGTCGACAGCACCATGTCGGCGTCGGGATCGGGCTGTGCCCTGGCCAGCAGCTCGCGGATCGGGTAGCCGAGCCACACTGCGTTGCCGACGAGTCCGCCGCCGACCGGGTTCGATACGCACGAGAGCGTGACGGTCGTCTCGATCAGCGGCAGGGCGAGCAGCTCGTCCCAGGTCAACTCCACTTCTTCGGCCACCATGCCGTGCACCCGGAGCCGCCATTGGCTGGGGTCGACGGTCGGCACGATCAGTGCCGTGTCGATGCGGTAGAAGTCCCGGTTCGGGGTGATCAGCGGGGTGAGCCCCGGCACGTCGAGCGCGGCACCGGCGGGGATCGCCGGCGCCGATTGAGCGGGTCGCGGCAGTCGGATGGCCTCGCGCACGATCGTCACCGCGGTGGATCCGGCGCGGGCCAGCGATCCGCCCACGGCCATCGCGACGCCGATGGCGGCGCTGCCGGCGGCCCACGCGAGGAAGCGCCGCCGTGACGGCGCGGTCGCCGCAGCGGTGTCGTCGTCGACGATGCCCGGTGCGACAGCATCCGATGTCTTGGCGATGTTCAGCAGCGTGCGCAGGGTGAGCGCGGCGAGGGCACCGGCGAGCACCGAGGGCAGCCACGACAGCAGCCCGGCCCCGGGCCGGGTGAGGGAGAGGATTCCGACGCCTGCACCCAGCACCGCGAAGACGACGACCCCGGTGTACCCCCGACGCGCCTCGGCGATGCCGGCAAGCGCCGCGAGCGCCAGCAGGACGATGCCGATGCCGATCAGCAGGGCCTGCTTGTCGGCGGTGCCGAACCAGGCGATCGCAGTGTCCTTCGCCCAGGTGGGCGCGATGTCGATCAGCGCGCCGCCGATCACGGCGAACGGGCTCGACGACGGCGCCATCAAGGCTGCGACGAGCTCTCCGGCGCCGGCTCCCAGCAACGCGGCGGCCACACCGGACACCGCCGCGGTCGCGTTCGACGCGACGGCCTCCCTGCCGTGACGGGTCATGCTTCCAGGCTACGAGCCTCGCCCGCCCGGCGCGCGCCCTGTTCGCGAAGCGCTCGGCCCGCCATGCCCGCGCGCTGACCCGATCAGCAGCAGCACCAGGGAGACGGCGAACGCCCCCACCATGGTGGCGCCGAGCACCGTGGCCGAGACCCCGAACATCGACACCAGCGGCGGCACCAGCGCGCCCAGCAGCATCGAGAACGTGCCGAGCACGGCCGAGGCGGAGCCAGCGCCGCGGGTGATGCGTCCCAGCCCGATCGCGGTCAGTGAGGGATTGTTGATCCCGTGCGTCGACATGGCCACGAACAGGGGCGCCAGCAGCCAGGGCAGCGGCGATTCCAGCATCCCCGCTAGCAGCACTGCGACCGATGCGGCGGTCGCGAGCGACAGCGACCAGCGCAGCACCACCCGGCCGGGTGTCCGTCGTGCGAGTCGCCGGTTGAGGTTGGCAGCGGCCATGATGCCGATCGAGTTCACCGCGAACACCAGGGCGAAGCCCTGCGCACTCAACCCGTATTGCTGCTGCAGCACGAACGGCGACATCTGCAGGTATGAGAACAGGGCCACCGACGCGAGGCCGAGGGTCACCGCCGTGAGCATGAACGACCCGTTCGACAGCGCGGCGCCGATCCCCCCGAAGTCGTTGCCGATGCCGCCGGTCGTGCGCTCCTGTGCCTCGAGCGTCTCGGGCACGCCGAACACCGCGACGGCGAGCAGCAGCAGCCCGATCACCGCGAGGGTGATGAAGACGCCCCGCCAGTCCGAGAACGTCGCCACCGCGCCGCCGACGAGCGGTGCGAGCACGGGGGCGGCGCCCATCACGGCCGCGAGGGTCGAGTAGGCGGCCACGGCCTCGGCCCCCGAGAACAGGTCGTGCACCACCGCGCGGGCGATCACCATGCCGGCCGCACCGCAGAGTCCCTGCACGATGCGGACGCCGATGAGCACTTCGATCGTCGGGGCGACCGCGCACAGCACAGATGTGATCGCGAAGCCCGCGATCGCCAGGATCAGCGGCATCCGACGTCCGTACCGGTCGCTGATCGGCCCCCACAGTAGCTGCCCGAAGGCGAGCCCGATCATGCAGGCGCTCATCGTGAACTGAGTGAGCGACTCGGATGCCCCGAGATCGGCGCCCAGCTGCGGCAGCGACGGCAGGTAGACGTCGAGCGAGATGGGGCCGAACGCCGTCAGGGCGCCGAGCGCCAGGATCAGCGACCGCGGATGCCGGCGCACCGATCAGCGTCCGCTCTTGCCGGTCCCCGGCAGGCGGATCGGCGAGGTCGCGGCGACCTTCTCGTCGAAGGCCTCCGGATCCATCGCCCGCACCACCGAGACCGGACGGGTCTCGTCGAGCGTGAGCCGGAACCGGGCGCCCTCGCTGCGGTGCAGTCGACCCGACCACAGCATCCACGCGGCTCCGATCCCGAACGCGACGATGCCGGCGATGCCGCCGACCACGATCGCGGTGCGCGCCGAGAACGCGTCGACGATCCATCCGGCGATCGGGGCGCCGATCGGGGTCGAGCCCATGATCACGGCCATGTACAGCGCGAGGACCCGGCCGCGCAGCGCGGGATCGGTCGTCGTCTGCACGTACCCGTTCGCGGTGGTGAGCATCGAGACGGTCGAGAAGCCCACGAACACCAGCACGATCGCATAGGTCACGTACGTGGGCATCGACGCGGAGACGACGGATGCCACCCCGAACCCGCCCGCGGCGAGCACGAGCACCCGCACGCGCGCGCGGTCGCGCCGGGCGGCCAGCAGCGCGCCGGCGAGCGAGCCGATCGCGAGCACCGAACTGAGCAGGCCGTAGCCGTCAGCGTCCTTGCCGAACTCCAGCGCCATCGTCGACGCGAAGATCGGGAAGTTCATGCCGAAGGCGCCGATCAGGAACACCATGACGAACACCACGACGAGATCGGGGCGTCCCCACACGTAGCGGAACCCCTCGGCGAGCCCTCCGGTGCTGCGGTCCTTCGGCCGGGACCTGAGTTCGTGCATCCGCATCAGCAGCAGTGCGACGATCATCGCCAGGAAGGTCACGGCGTTGGCGACGAACACCCAGCCCGTGCCGATCAGCACGATCAGGAAACCGCCGACGGCCGGTCCCACCAGGCGCGCCATGTTGAAGGACGCCGAGTTGAGGGCGACCGCATTCGACATCTCCTCGAGACTGACCATGTCGGAGACGAAGGCCTGCCGGGCAGGGGCGTCGAAGGCGTTGGCGACGCCGAAGGCGGCCGCGAAGCAGAACATCAGCGGCAGGGTCATGACGCCGGTCAGCAGCAGGGCGGCCACGCCCAGAGCCAGCATCATCAGCACGCTCTGGGTGACGAGCAGCACCCTGCGGCGATCGAACCGGTCGGCGACCCACCCGGTGAGGCTGACGAGAAGCAGCGGCGGGCCGAACTGCAGTGCCATCGTGACGCCCATGGCGGTGGCGTCGTTGTCGGTGAGCTCGGTGAGCACCACCCAGTCCTGGGCGGTCGCCTGCATCCAGCCGCCGACATTCGAGATGATGCCGCCGAGGAACCAGGTGCGGTAGTTGAAGTTGCGGAACGACCGGAACATGGCGCTCATGCGTCGGCCGACCTCTCCTGCTGGGCAGGGGCCACGCGCCCCGAGGCTCGGCGCGACGCGCCAGCGGCGCGGTGAGAGGGCGTGGGGATCATGCGTCGGCCATCCGCTTCAGCAGCGCGGCGGCCTCGCGCAGCACCGACAGCTCGTGCGCATCGAGGTCGGCCTCGGTCATCATGTCGGCCAGCCGCTCCTCGCGGCCGCGGATGGTCTCGGCGACGACGTTCTCGCCCTGCGGAGTGATCTCGACGTGCACCCGGCGGCGATCGTCCTCGTCGGGGATGCGCACCACGAGACCCAGTTCGGCGAGGCCGTTGACCGTGGCGGTCATGGTCGGTGCCGTGACGCGCTCGTGCTCGGCGAGGCGGGAGAGGGTTCGCCGGCCGTGCACGCGCAGTGCGCCCAGCGCGGCGAGCTGCGCGTCGCTCAGCGTGTCGACCGCGCGGATGCCGCGCAGGCGTCGGGTCAGCCGGAAGACGGCGTAGCGGAGCTCGGAAGCAGTGGCGAGGAGATCTTCGGTCATTACTTAGATAGTCTAACTAAGCTTTTCGCTGATGGGGTGACGGCGGATGAAAATAAAGCCCACATCTTGACGGCAGAGGCGAACGTCCTGAAAATCGTTTTCATGCCCCTTGCGCTCGAGCTCGCCGTCCAGGACCCCGCAGGAATGCGCATCGCGCGAGAGGCGGGCGCGGCGCGCGTCGAGCTGACGCAGGCCCTCTCACTGGGCGGACTCACGCCCTCGCAGGCGACGATCGAACTCACCCGCGAAGCGGCGGGGGAGTCGGGGCCGCAGGTTCACGCGCTGGTGCGCTCACGTGCGGGCGACTTCCACTACGACGACGACGAGATCGCGCTGATGGTGCGCGACGTGCGCCTTGCGCTCGCCGCCGGTGCGCATGGGGTGGTCGTCGGATGCCAGGACGCGGACGGCACGCTGAACCGAGACGGTCTCGCCCGGCTGGTGGATGCTGCCGCCGGCGCCCCGGTCACCCTGCACCGCGTGATGGACACCACCCCCGACCCCGTCGCTTCGCTGCGGATCGCTCGGGATCTCGGCATCGGCCGGGTGCTCACCTCGGGCGGCGCCTCGCGCGCGATCGACGGACTCGACGTGCTGCGCGCGCTCGTGGCCGAGGCCGCCGGCGACATCGATGTCATGGCCGGCAGCGGCATCACAGCATCCGACGTCGCCGCCATCGCCGCCACCGGCGTCGATGCGGTGCACTTCTCGGCCAAGCGCTCCGTCGTCTCCCGCGGCACAGTGCGCATGGGCTCCGCCAGCGATGGCGTCGGCGGCTACGAGGTCACCGACCGCGACGCCGCGCTCGCCGTCGTGGCGGCGCTGGCTCCGATATCGGCCTGACCACGCACGGCTGCCGACCCTCGTAGACTCGGGCCATGGTCGCCATGAGAACAGCGGAGTTCGTCGACGCCTACGGGATCTCGATCGTGTACGACGTGTACGAGGCCGAGGGCGTACCGCGCGGCGTGGTGCAGCTGCTGCACGGGGTCGGCGAGCACGCCGGCCGGTACGGAGCCGTCATCGAAACGCTCACTCGGGACGGCTTCCACGTCTACGCCGACGACCACCGCGGACACGGGCGCACGGGCATAAGGCAGCACGGCGGACCGGACAAGCTCGGTCGACTGGGGCGCGGCGGTCTGCACGCGGCCGTGGAGGCCTGCTGGCAGCTCACTGAGCTCATCCGTGCCGAGCGTCCCGACCTTCCGCTGGTGCTGATCGGCCATTCGTGGGGATCGTTCCTGTCGCAGAAGCTGCTCAATCGGCATCCCGAGGCCTACGACGCCGTCGTGCTCACCGGGTCGGCGTACCTGACTCCTGCGCACCTCAACGCGGCTCCGCTGAACGCGCGCTGGAAAGGACCCGACGCGCACGGACTCGAGTGGCTCACGCGCGACCCGGCCGTCTGGCAGGCGTTCCGTGACGACCCCCTGACCACAGAGGTTCCGCTGCTGAAGCTGTTCGGGCCGATCGAGGCGGCGAAGCTCTACGGACGGCCCGCGAAGGACCTGAGCGCGAAGGGCGGGCACAGTGTGCCGGTGCTCCTCATGGTCGGTCGCGACGACCCGGTCGGCGGCCCGCGCAGCGTGCACAAGCTCGCCGACGCCTACCGCAACCGCTCGGGGCTCACCGACGTGACGACGCTCGTGTACCCGGATGCCCGGCACGAGCTCTTCCACGAGCTGCAGGCCGACGCCGTGCGCTCCGACCTACTGGCGTGGCTGGACGCCCGCATCCCTGCGCGGACCTGAGGCGCGCGGCTCGGGCACTGTCGTCGCCGCCCCTGCTTGTCGCCGCCGCCCCTACTCAATTGCGTGAACCAACGGGGGCGGGACCGCTCAGCGGGGGCGAGGATGCGGGAGCCGTCTCGCCTGCGCGGCTTAAGCTGGTCACGTGCATGGTGAGTACAAGGTTCCCGGTGGAAAGCTCGTCGTCGTCGACCTCGAGGTGCGAGACGGGCTGATTCGCGACTTCCGGCTCGCGGGCGACTTCTTCCTCGAGCCCGACACGGCGCTCGAGGCGATCAACGCCGCCGTCGAGGGGATGCCCGTCGAGACCGACGCGACCACGATCGCTGCGGCCGTGCGCGCGGCACTGCCCGAGGGCGCCCAGCTGCTCGGCTTCTCGCCCGACGCGGTCGGCACGGTCGTGCGCCGGGCGCTCGTGACCGCTCCCGGCTGGCGCGACTTCGACTGGGAGATCGTGCACGAGAAGGCCGTCTCGCCGCGACTGAACCTGGCGCTCGACGAGGTGCTCACCGCCCGCGTCGGCGAGGGGCGGCGCCGTCCCACCCTGCGCATCTGGGAGTGGGATGAGTCGGCCGTCGTGATCGGCTCGTTCCAGTCGTACCGCAACGAGGTCGACCCCGAGGGGGCGGCGAAGCACGGCTTCGACGTCGTGCGCCGCATCTCGGGCGGCGGCGCGATGATGATGGCCGCCGGGCAGATCATCACCTACTCGCTGTACGTGCCGGCATCCCTCGTGCAGGGCATGACCTTCGCCGACTCGTACGCCTTCCTCGACGACTGGGTGCTGCAGGCCCTGCGCTCGATCGGCATCGACGCCACCTACCAGCCGCTCAACGACATCGCCTCGCCCACCGGCAAGATCGGCGGCGCCGCGCAGAAGCGCCTCGCCAACGGCGGAGTGCTGCACCACGCGACCATCTCGTACGACATCGACGGGCAGACGATGACCGAGGTGCTGCGCATCGGCCGCGAGAAGCTCAGCGACAAGGGCACCACCTCCGCCGCCAAGCGCGTGGACCCGCTGCGCACGCAGACCGGCATGGAGCGCGCCGAGATCATCGAGCGGTTCAAGGACACCTTCCGCTCGCTCACCGGCGCCGAAGACGGCGCGATCACCGACGACGAGTATGCGGAGGCCGAGGCGTTGGTGGACTCGAAGTTCGCCACCGAGGCATGGCTGCACCGCGTTCCGTGAGCCAGCCCCTTCCGGCTCCTCAGCCCGCGCAGCGAGACGAAGGACGCGTCACGATCATCGAGGGCGACAACCTCGCGGCCGCGGCGACACTGGCATCCGGTTCCTTCACCCTGATCTACCTCGACCCGCCCTTCAACACCGGACGCGCTCGGGAGCGGCAGGTGCTCACCACCCGCCGGCTGTCCGAAACTCCGGAGAAACCTGCCGATCCAGCCCTCGAACTCCCCGTTTCGGGCGATTCGGCCACAGATCTCCGGAGTTCTGCACCGGATGCCGAACCGGAACCCGGTCCGGAGATCCGCCGCGGATTCCACGGACACACGTACGAGCGGGTGCGTGGCGTGCTCAGCACCTACGACGACCGCTTCGACGACTATGGCGACTTCCTCATGCCGCGGCTGGAAGAGGCCTGGCGGCTGCTCGCCCACGACGGCACGCTCTACCTGCATCTCGACTACCGCGAGGCGCACTACGCGAAGGTCATGCTCGATGCGGTCTTCGGCCGGGACTGCTTCCTGAACGAGCTGATCTGGGCGTACGACTACGGCGCCAAATCGCGCAGTCGGTGGCCCACCAAGCACGACACGATCCTGGTGTACGTGAAGACGCCCGGCGGGCACGTGTTCAACTCCGAGGCGATCGACCGCGAGCCGTACATGGCGCCGGGGCTCGTCACGCCCGAGAAGGCCGCGCGCGGCAAGCTGCCGACCGACGTCTGGTGGCACACGATCGTGCCGACGACCGGCCGCGAGAAGACCGGGTACCCGACGCAGAAGCCCGAGGGCGTTCTGCGTCGCATCGTGCAGGCATCCAGCCGTCCCGGCGACAGAGTGCTCGACCTGTTCGCCGGCTCGGGCACGACGGGCGCCGTGGCATCCGCGCTCGGCCGCGACGCCGTGCTCGTCGACGACAATCCCGAGGCGGTGCGGGTGATGCGGGAGCGGATGCCGCACGCCGAGGTCCGCGCGCTCTGAGCGTCGCGACCCGGGAACGAATGCAGGGAGTTTGAACGCTTGTGCCGTGATTCGTCGGTGTGTCGCCCTGCAAGTGTTCAGATGACCTGCATCCGTTCCGGGATGGGGCAGGTGACCCCGCCGAACTAGGCTGGGCTCGTGTTCGAGCTGCGACGTCTGCGCCTGCTGCATGAGCTGTCGCTGCGCGGCACCATCGCCGGGGTGGCGGCGTCGCTGTCGTACAGCCCGTCGACGGTGTCGCAGCAGCTCGCACTGCTGGAGCGCGAGGCGGGCGTCGCCCTGCTCGAGCCCGACGGGCGCCGGGTGCGGCTGACGCCGGAGGGGCGGATGCTGGCAGAGCACGCAGCCCGTGCGCTCGAGCTCGACGAGGCCGCGCGAGCCGCGCTCGCCGCTCCGGGCGCTCTCGAGCCGGTGCGGCTGGCGGCCATGCCGACCGCGGCCGAGACGATCGTGCCCGCAGCCCTCACGCTGCTCGCGGAGCGCGTACCGCAGCTGCGGGTGGAGCTCGATGAGCTCCCGCCCGAGGAGAGCCTGTTCGAGCTGTCGGCCCGGCGCTTCGACCTGGTGATCGCCGAGCAGTACCCGGGCCATACGCGCGAGGTGCATCCCGGCGTCGAGCACCGTCTTCTCGGCGAGGATCCGATCCGCATCGTGCTCTCACCCGACGAGCAGCCCGCGCCGCTGGCGTCGCTGCACGACCGCGCCTGGGTGATGGAGCACGCGGGCACGGCGGCCCGTCAGTGGGCCGTGCAGCAGTGCCGTGCGGCCGGGTTCGAGCCGGACGTGCGGTTCGAGGCATCCGATCTCACCGCGCACATCCGGCTGATCACCGCCGGACACGCGGTCGGGATGCTGCCGGACCTGATCTGGGGCGACGAGCCCAGCGGCATGAGCCTGGCGCAGCTTCCCGGCACGCCGGTGCGCGAGGTGTTCACCGCGGTGCGCACGGCGGCACGGGCATCCGAGAGCGTCACCCTGGTGCGCGCCGCGCTCGCCGAGGCGTTCGCCTCGCACCGCCGCGTCGCGCCGTAGCACGGCAGCGCGGTCGCACGGCAGCGCGGTAGCGTGAGCGGAGATCGGATCCGAAGAGGAGGGCAGCACGTGGAGGTGCATTTCGTCGCGGCGCTGGAGCGGCTCGAACCATCGGATGCCGTCCGTCTGGCGGCCCTCGCCGACGAGGCCGGCTTCGCGGGAACGGTGCTCGCCGACAGGTTCCAGCCGTGGCTGCCCCAGCAGGGCAACGCCTCGTTCGTGTGGGCGATCGCGGGTGCCGTCGGCCAGCGGACGACGGGCGCGGTGACGGTGTCGGCGGTGCCGGGGTATCGGCAGCATCCGGCTTCCGTCGCCCAGGCCTCGGCCACGCTCGCCGCGCTCTGCGCGACCGATGAGAACCCCGACCGGCATCGCCTGCTGCTCTCGGCCGGCGACGCGATCGACGAGCACGTCGTCGGCGGATACTGGCCCGAGGCGCACGAGCGGGCCGCGCGCCTGTTCGAGTCGGCCGAGATCATCCGCAAGCTGTTCAGCGGCTCGGCGAAAGGCAACGATGTGCGGCACGCCGGTGCGCACCACCGGCTGGAGACCTCGCGGCTGTGGACGATGCCGCCCCGCCCGCCCGGGGTGCAGGTGTGGGCCGGCGGGCCGATGACTGCACGCCGTGCCGGACGCGAGGGCTTCGGCATCGTCGTCCAGACCGCTCCGCGCGAGCGGCTGCAGGCCCTGCTGCGCGCCTTCCGCGATGGTGCCCGCGAGGGCGGTCACAGGCCCGGCCGCACCACCGCGCACGTCCAGCTGTCGTGGGCGCCGACCGATGATCAGGCGCTCGAGAACGCCCTGACCGACTGGCCGATGGCCGGCCTGCGCTTCCCGCGTGGTGACATCCGCTCGCCCTTCGACGTGGTGCAGCTCGCCCGTGCGGTCACCGCTGATGACATCCGCGCGCGTATCCCGGTGAGCGCCGATCCCGCCGTGCACGCGGCGCACCTGCGCTCACTCGCCGCCCTCGGCTTCGACACCGCGCACGTGCACAACGTGGGTCGCGCTCAGGATGCTTGGCTCGAGGCCTATGCGCAGACGATCGCCCCCGAGGTGGGCGCATGATCTCCGTCTGGGCGCTGCCGGGCATCCCCGAGGTGCAGTCGGGCGACGATCTCGCCGCGCTGATCCTCGCCGCACTCGACGAGACCCCGCTCGAGGACGGCGACGTGCTGGTGGTCACCTCGAAGATCGTCTCCAAGGCCGAGGGGCGCATCGTGCAGGCCGAAGATCGCGAGGCCGCGATCACCGCCGAGACCGTGCGCGTCGTCGCGACGCGTCCCCGCGCGGACGGCGGCATGACGCGGATCGTGCAGAACCGGCTCGGCATCGTGGGTGCGGCTGCCGGGGTGGATGCCTCGAACACGGCATTCGGCACGGTGCTGCTGCTGCCGCTGGATCCGGATGCCAGTGCGCGCCACCTGGCCCGCGCACTGCGCGCCGCGACCGGCGCCGAGATCGGCGTGATCGTCAGCGACACCCTGGGCCGTCCGTGGCGGGACGGTCAGACCGACATCGCGATCGGCGCGGCGGGCGTGCACGTGTTCGATCGGCTCAGCGGCGAGGTCGACAGTGCGGGTCGCCCGCTGGTCGTGACGCTGCCGTGCATCGCCGATGAGCTCGCCGCTGCCGGCGACCTCGTCAAGGGCAAGCTCAGCGGATGCCCGGTCGCCGTCGTCCGCGGAATGGGCCGCATCGTGGGCAGGTTGGAGCTGCCGGGGGCGGCGAGCATCGTGCGCGATGCGGCCAAGGACATGTTCCGGCTCGGGGCCGACGAAGCGTACCGGATGGGTATCGAGGTCGGTCGCGCACAGGCACGCACCGATGAGGAGGAGATCTGATGCTGAAGCTGGGTTACAAGGCGTCTGCGGAGCAGTTCGGTCCACGGGAGCTGGTGGAGATCGCTGTCGCGGCGGAGGGCCATGGGTTCGAGTCGGTCGCGGTGAGCGATCACTTCCAGCCGTGGCGGTTCACGGGTGGGCACGCGCCGTTCTCGATCGCGTGGGCGGCGGCCGTGGGGGAGCGGACGTCGCGGATCCTGATCGGGACGAGTGTGATGACGCCGACGTTCCGGTACAACCCGGCGGTGATCGCGCAGGCGTTCGCGACGCTGGGGGTGCTGAACCCCGACCGGGTGTTCCTCGGCGTCGGCACGGGTGAGGCGCTGAATGAGATCGCGACGGGGTTCCGCGGTGCGGGGGAGCAGGAGTGGCCGGAGTTTCGTGAGCGGTTCGCCCGGTTGCGGGAGGCGGTGCGCCTCATGCGGGCGCTGTGGAAGGGCGACCGCGTCTCGTTCGAGGGCGACTACTACTCCACGCACGACGCATCGATCTATGACGTGCCCGATGGCGGTGTGCCGGTGTACATCGCGGCGGGCGGTCCGCTGGTGGCGAAGTACGCCGGGCGTGCGGGGGATGGGTTCATCTGCACCTCGGGCAAGGGCCGTGAGCTGTATGAGGACAAGCTGGTGCCGGCGGTGAAGGAGGGCCTTGCGGCGTCGGGGCGGGAGTTCTCGCAGATCGATCGGATGATCGAGATCAAGATCTCGTACGAGGAGACGGCGGATGCTGCGCTGCAGAACACGAAGTTCTGGGCGCCGCTGTCGCTGAGCAAAGAGCAGAAGCACGACATCACCGACCCGATCGAGATGGAGCAGGCCGCCGATGCGCTGCCGATCGAGGAGGTCGCCAAGCGGTGGATCGTCGGCACGGACCCCGACCAGGTGGTCGCGCAGGTGAAGGACTACGTCGACTGGGGCTTCAACCACCTCGTCTTCCATGCCCCCGGCGATGATCAGGAGCGCTTCATGACCCTCTTCGAGCGGGATCTCGCACCGAGGCTGCGAGCGCTCGAGGCGCCCGGGGCCTGACGTTCGCCCTCACTTCCCCTCGCCGACACCCCCACCTCTCGTCGACACCCCCAGGTGCGGGCGCCGATACGCAGGGGTGTGGGCGAGTACTGGGGGTGTCGGCGAGCTCAGGCGCCGCGCTCGGCGGTAACCAACGCACGGGTGGCCGGAGCGACCTCCTGCCCGAACAGCGCGATCGCGTTCGGGTCGTCTCCGGCGAGGATGAACGTGCTCATGCCGTACTCCAGCGCGAGCACGGCCAGCTGCTCGGCCCACTGTGCGGGCGGGCCCACCAGCAGCTGCTGGCTCGGCTCGGCGGCGAAGCGCCCATTGACGTTGACCAGCCGACGGATATCCCGCGGGTCGCGTCCGGCACCCACGGCGGCATCGTCGATCCGCGCGTTCGAGTCGGTGAGCTGGTCGAGGCCCTTCATATAGCCGAGCGAGGGCAGCCAGCCGTCCGCCTTGCGGCCGATCAGGCGCAGCATCCGCGGTTTGAGCGCACCCAGCCAGATCTCGATGTCGTGCGCCGGCGCCGGTCCGCGCTTGGCGCCGACGACCTGATGGTGCTTGCCGTCGACCACCAGGCGCTCGGGGTTCCCGGCATCCCAGATGCCGCGGATGATGTCTATGCCCTCCTCGAGCGCCGTCACCGACTCGCCCGGAGCGAGCCGATCGCCGCCCATCGCGACGATCGGGTCCCAGAACCCGCCGGCGCCGAGCCCGAGCTCGATGCGTCCGCCACTGAGCAGATCGAGACTCGCTGCGGCGCGCGCGAGCACCGCGGGACCGCGCAGCGGAAGGTTGATGACATTGCCCGAGAGTCGGATGCTGCTCGTCTGCGCGGCCACGTAGCTCAACAGTGTCCAGGTGTCGAGAAAGCCCGGCTGGTAGGGGTGGTCCTGGAAGGTCGCGAGGTCGAGACCGGCCGCTTCGGACGCCTGTGCCAACTGCACCGCGTGCTGCGGAACCTGGTTGGTGGGAGTGATGAAGGTTCCGAAGAGGAGCTCGTGGCCGTAGTCCGTCATAGTGGCTCGTAACGCCCGGATGACGTGGAAGCTTCCCGCTCGCCGAAGCATCGATGACTTCGAATGGTAACCATCGTTAATGATCGCTTTTCTTTATGAGTCGCAGGTCGCATCCTGAGAGCATGACCACCCCCGTGCTTCCCGCCTCCGACACCCACGCCGAGCTGGCCGCGCTCGCCGACGATGCCGTCGCGCTTGTGCGCCAGTGGCTGATCGAAAGCCGCGAAGTGCCCGTGGATGCTGCCGCGCAGCGTCTCGCGGGCGTGCTGCGCGATGAGAACGGCCTCGACTTCACCGTCGGCTTCGTCGATGGGGTCGTGCGCCCCGAGGATACCAAGGTCGCCGCGCGCAAGCTGCGCGAGCTCGTGCCGCTCACCCCAAAGTTCCTGCCGGCACCGCTGCGCGGGGCGATCGCGCTCGGTGGCGCATTCGCGCCGATCCTGCCGGGCATCGTCGTGCCGATCAGCCGGCGCGTGCTGCGCGGCATGGTGCGCCACCTGATCGTCGACGCCCGTGATGCCCAGCTGAAGTCGGCCATCCGCCGCATCCGGTCGGCGGAGAACGTGCGCCTGAACGTCAACCTGCTCGGCGAGGCCATCCTCGGCAAGGAGGAGGCGAAGCGTCGCCTCGCCGGCACGCGTCGCCTGCTCGAGCGCGACGACGTCGACTACGTCTCGATCAAGGTGTCGTCCACCGTCGCCCCGCACAGCCCGTGGGCGTTCGACGAGGCCGTGACCGATGCCATCGAGGCGCTGCGCCCCCTGTACGAGGTCGCCAAGAAGAACGGCACCTTCATCAACCTCGACATGGAGGAGTACAAGGACCTCGATCTCACCATCGCGGTCTTCACGGGCATCCTCGATCGTCCCGAGTTCACGAACGTCGAAGCCGGCATCGTGCTGCAGGCCTACCTGCCTGATGCCCTCGGCGCGATGATCCGTCTGCAGGAGTGGGCGGCCACCCGCGTCGCCGCCGGCGGCGCGCCGATCAAGGTGCGCGTCGTCAAGGGCGCGAACCTGCCCATGGAGACCGTCGACGCCGAAGCCCACGGCTGGGAGCTGGCGACCTGGTCGTCCAAGCAGGAGTCGGATGCCTCGTACAAGGCCGTGCTCGACTACTCGCTCACCGCGGAGCGCGTCAAGAACGTGCGCATCGGCGTCGCCGGGCACAACCTCTTCGACATCGCCCTCGCCTGGCTGCTCGCCGAGAAGCGCGGCGCCACCCCCGGCATCGAATTCGAGATGCTGCTGGGCATGGCGTCGGCGCAGGCCGAGGTCATCAAGCGCACCGTCGGCTCGCTGCTGCTGTACACGCCGGTCGTGCACCCCGACGAGTTCGACGTCGCGATCGCCTACCTGATCCGCCGTCTCGAAGAGGGCGCGAGCCACGAGAACTTCATGTCGGCGGTCTTCGACCTCGACTCCGACCCGAAGCTGTTCGAGCGTGAGAAGCAGCGCTTCCTGGCATCCATCGCCACGATCCCCACCGAGGTGCCGGGCCCGAACCGCACCCAGGACCGCTCGGCCCCCGCCGAGGCGGCGCCCCGTGACGGCTTCCTCAACACCCCCGACACCGACCCGTCGCTGGCCGCGAACCGCGCCTGGGCCGACGGCATCCGCGCCCGCATGCAGAGCTCGACCCTCGGCGATGACACCGTCGCGGCCAATACGCTCAGCACCGCCGAGCAGGTCGACGAGCGCATCGCGACCGCCGTCGCGGCCGGTGAGGCCTGGCGTGCGCTGGGCGCTGCCGGTCGTGCCGAGATCCTGCACCGCGCCGGCGACATCCTCGAGGCGCGTCGCGCCGACCTGCTCGAGGTGATGGGATCCGAGGCCGGCAAGGTCGTCGAGCAGGGCGATCCCGAGGTCTCCGAGGCGATCGATTTCGCGCACTACTACGCCGAGAGCGCGAAGAAGCTCCAGGGCGTCGACGGCGCGACCATGCAGCCGGTCGGCCTCACCGTGGTCACCCCGCCGTGGAACTTCCCCGTCGCGATCCCCGCCGGCTCGACCCTGTCGGCGCTCGCGACCGGCTCGCCGGTGATCATCAAGCCCGCCCGTCAGGCCCGCCGCTCGGGGGCTGTCATGATCGAGGCGCTGTGGGAGGCCGGCGTGCCGCGCGACGTGCTGCAGTACGTGCAGCTCGACGGCCGCGAGCTCGGCACCCAGCTGGTCAGCGACCCGGCCGTCGGCCGCGTCATCCTCACCGGCGGCTTCGAGACCGCCGAGCTGTTCCGCGGCTTCCGTCAGGACCTGCCGCTGCTGGCCGAGACCAGCGGCAAGAACGCGCTGATCGTCACGCCGTCCGCCGACCTCGACCTCGCCGCCAAGGACGCCGTGTACTCGGCGTTCGGCCACGCCGGACAGAAGTGCTCGGCGGCATCCCTCGTGGTGCTCGTCGGCTCGGTCGCGAAGTCCGAGCGCTTCCGCCGCCAGCTGCTCGACGCCGTCAGCGCCTACGAGGTCGGCGACCCGAGCGTCGGCTCCACCCGTATCGGTCCGCTGATCGGACCGGCCGAGGGCAAGCTGCTCGGCGCCCTGACCGAGCTGCACCCCGGGCAGTCGTGGATGCTCGAGCCGAAGAAGCTCGACACCGACGGTCAGCTGTGGCGTCCTGGCATCCGCGAGGGCGTGAAGCCCGGCAGCGAGTTCCACCTGGTCGAGTACTTCGGACCGGTGCTCGGCGTGATGACCGCCGAGACCCTCGACGAGGCCATCGACATCGTCAACGCCATCGAGTACGGCCTCACCTCGGGCCTGCACTCGCTCGACGAGGCGGAGATCCAGCTGTGGCTCTCGCGCATCGAAGCCGGCAACGTGTACGTCAACCGCGGCACCACCGGAGCGATCGTGCAGCGCCAGCCGTTCGGCGGCTGGAAGAAGGCCGCCGTCGGCGCAGGCTCCAAGGCCGGTGGCCCGAACTACCTCGTCGGCCTGTCGGAGTGGTCGGATGCCCCTGTCTCGACCACCCGTCCGCTGGATGAGCTGGGTCTGTCGGCCGTGAAGCTGGTCGACGGTGACGACGCTGCGTGGCTGCGCGGCGCGATCGCCACCGACATCGACGCCTGGGCGGACGAGTTCGGCATCGTGCGCGACGCCACCGGCCTGGTCACCGAGCACAACGCGCTGCGCTATCAGGCGATCCCCGCCGCGATCCGCTTCGAGGGCCACCGCGTCGCCGAGCTGATCCGCGTGGCCGCTGCCGGTGTGCGCGCCGGCTCCCGCGTCACGGTGAGCACGGCATCCGCACTGCCGACCCCTGTGGTCACCTGGCTGGGTGCGCATGACGTCGTCGTCGTCACCGAGGATGCCGAGGCCTGGGCCGTGCACGCACGCCGCCTGGCCGCGTCCGGTGGGCGGGTGCGCATCGTCGGAGCGGATGCCGGTGCGACAGCATCCGCCGTCGACGGCTCGCCGAGCCTGGCGATCTACGCGAACCCGGTCGTCGCGGCCGGCCGCGTGGAGCTGCTGACGTTCCTGCGCGAGCAGGCCGTCTCGGTCACCGCGCACCGCTTCGGCACCCCGCACCGCTACGAGATCCCGCTGCTCGACCCGGTGCGCTGAGCCGCGCTGCGCCGCCCGTCTGCCGAGATCAGGTCGTCGGCCCGAGAACAGGCGAATTTCAGTCGGAATCCACCTGATGCAATGCTGATCGCCTGATACGGGCCGGGGAACACATTTCCCCGGCCCGTCTGTCTCTCGACCGCCGAGCGCCTCGTGGGATACTGAACGCCGACGAAGGCGAGGATGCACGTGGCGAGACCCCCGGCCCGCGCGCAGATCACTGCGCGCGCCGCGAACGCGAGGGCGATCCTCGATGTACTGGCGCTACGAGGTCCCCGCACCCGGGCCGAGCTCATCCGCGACACCGAGCTTCCGAGGACTTCGGTGAGCAATGCGCTGCGACAACTCGACAGCCGGGCGGTGACCGTGGCCGATCGCGAGACGCGAGGATCGGCGACCGCACGGGTGGCATTGAACCCGCGGCTGGGTTTCGCGGCCGCCGTGCACATCGAGCACCATGATGCGCACGTCGCGCTGGTCGACGCGGGAGGGGTGGTGCGCGCCGAGGCGCATGCCCCGCTGTCGGTCGCATACGACCGCGTCGACGTCGTCTCGGCACTGATCGAGGAGTGCACGGCCGGGGTCGCGCCGGTGCACACGGCCGTCGTCGGCATGCCCGGGATCGTCACCAGGGACGGCGCGATCCGCGATGACACCGGTCCCGACGGGGGCGTCTTCCGTGCGGCGCTGGCCGAGCGACTCGGATGCCCGGTGCGTCTCGAGAACGATGTGAACCTCGCGGCGCTCGCCGAACTCGGTGGTCCGCTGGGTGCCGATCACACCAGCTTCGCGCTGCTGCAGCTCGACTCAGGGCTGGGAGCGGGCCTGGTGCTCGACGGCGTCCTGCATCGCGGGGCCTCCGGCGTGGCCGGTGAGGTGCAGTACGTGCCGCAGACGCCACTCCCGCTGGGGGCGCCGGTCGTCGGTGACGTGGTCACCTCCGATCTGGCGCGGGATGCCGGCCTGGACCCCGACCTGTCGCTGCTCGCACACCTCGAAGAGGCGGGCCGCGGAGACGAGGCCGCGCACGGCGTCGTCCGTGAGATCGCACGCCGCATCACGGTAGTCGCGGGCACGCTGACCCTCGTCATCGACCCAGGTGTGTTCGTGCTCGGTGGTCTGGCCGCGCACCCCGTGATGGTCGCCGCGATCCTGGAGGCAGCCCAGATGTACGAGAACCTCCTGGTGCTGAGATTCGAACCCTCGGCATTCGGCCGCGAGGCGTCGCTCGTCGGCGCCGCCGCTGAAGCCGCCGCCGAGCTGCGTGCCGGCCTGGCGTCCGGAACCACACCCCACGAGCGGAGGCCCTGACGTGCCCGCATCTCTGATCGAGCGTCTGGGGCATGCCGCAGACACTCGGGCCATCATCCTCAACGCCGATGACTACGGCATGTGCCGTGCGGCGAACACCGCCATCTCGCAGCTGCTCGACGCCGGACATCTCGACTCGGCGACGATCATGATGCCGTGCTCCTGGGCGGCTGACGCCGCAGCCTTCGCCGCACGCCGTCACGATCTCGACGTCGGCGTGCACCTGGTGCTCACCAGCGAGTGGGACCGGTACCGGTGGCGGCCGCTCACGGGCATCCTCTCGTCGCTCGTCGACGCCGAGGGGTACTTCCCGCGCACCGTGCGCGAGGTGGAGCAGCAGGCGGCCGACGACGACGTCGCCGCCGAACTCGACCTGCAGGTCGAGGCAGCACTGTCCGCCGGTGTCGACGTGACCCACCTCGACAACCACATGGGGTCGGTGTACGGGCTCGAGACCGGGCGCAACTTCCTCGGCTCGGTGCTCGAACTCGCGGCACGCCACGGGCTGCCGTTCCGGCTGCCGCGCTACGCCGCCGGATACGGCATCGACGAGGCGCTGCAACCGGTGCTCGACCAGGCGGTGACGGCAGCGGATGCCGCGGGTGTGGTCATCCCCGACCGCCTCTGGACCCACCCGTTCGAACTGGCCGGCGAGGCGACGGCCCAGCAGGAGACCTACGAGCACGTGCGCGACGGGTTCATCGACCTGCTGCGCACGGTGCCGGCCGGCGTGACCGAGGTGTACCTGCACCCGATGATCGACGGACCCGAGCTGCGAGGCACCGTCGACTACGCAGCCATCAAGCGCGGCTACGAGCTGAGACTGCTCACCGACCCGCTGGTCGCACAGGCGATCACCGCTGAGGGCCTGGTGCGGATCGGCTGGCGGGCCCTGCGCGATCTGCAGCGCGCCCCGGCCGGATCGCGCGACGGGACGCCGGCGGACTCGAGCGGCGAGACGCGATGAGCCTGCTCACGGGCATCCGCGACCGTCGCCTCGACGCGGCACCCACCCGCTCGCAGACCGTCGCGTTCGGGGCATCCGGCTTCCCGATCCAGCTGATGACGCAGACGTTCTCCGCGTTCGTCGTCTACTTCTACGTCGCGCACCTCGCCGTGCCCGCGGAGTGGGTCGCCGCGGCGATGATCGCGCACGGCATCCTGAACGCGGTGCTGAACCCGGTCGTCGGCGCGGTGTCCGACCGGCTGCGCACGCCGTGGGGGCGGCGCATCCCGTGGATCGGTCTCGGCATCGTGCCGCTGGTCGTCGCCTTCGCGCTGGTGTGGATGCCGCCCGAGCTGCCCGCCGGCGGGCTGATCGCCTGGTTCCTCGTAGTGGTCGCGGTGTACGACGTCGCGTTCGTCGTGGTCGTGCTGAACATCTCGGCGCTGTTCCCCGAGATCTTCCGGACGACGCAGGAGCGGGCGCGCGGCAACGTGCCCCGGCAGATCTTCGGCATCCTCGGGATGGTGCTCGGCACCGCTCTCGCGCCGATGCTGTACGGAGCACTCGGCTGGCCGGCGATGGCGCTGATCCTGGGGGCGGTGAGCCTCGGGATGCTGCTGTGGTCGTTCCGCTTGGGCATGATCGAGCGTCGCGGTGCCGTCGTGGCCGAAGCGCCGATGCCGTGGCGGGCTCAACTGCGCCACACCTTCACCAACCGGGCGTTCGTGCCGTACGTGCTCGGCTCGCTGATGGTGCAGACCTCGATCGCGATCATCATCGCCGCGATCCCGTTCTACGTGCGGTACTCGCTGCATGCGGCGGAAGGCGAGGCGAGCGTGCTGCTCGGCGCGATCTTCGCCTCGGCGATCCCGTCGATCATCGGCTGGGGCGCCTTCGTGCGTCGCACCAGCCCGCGCACCGCGCTGTTGGTGGCGGTCGCGGTGTTCGGCGTCGCCGTGCTGTGCTTCCTCTGGCCGGGGAGCGTGCTCGGTGCGGCGCTGGTCGGCCTCGGCGTCGGTGTCGGCGTTGGCGGGCTGCTGCAGCTGCTCGAGATCGTGCTGTCGCAGATCATCGACGACGACGCCGACCGCACGGGGCATCGCCGCGAGGGGATGTACTTCGGTGTGAACGGCTTCGTCGTGCGCGGCGCGGTGGTGCTGCAGGCGATCGTCGCCGCGTGGGTGCTGAACGCGGCGGGGTTCGATGCGACGCTCGGCGATGCGCAGCCGAATGCCGTCGACGGGGGCATCCGCATCATGCTCGCCGTCGTGCCGCTGGGCTTCACCGCTCTGGCATGGCTGTGCTTCTGGCTGTACCCGATCCGCCGCCGCTGACCTGACCTCTCGGTCGCTCGGTCGCCGAGACCCCCAGGTGTCACCGAGACCCTCACGTATGGGCGTCCATACGTGAGGGTCTCGACGGAAGGTGGGGGTGTCGGCGAAGGGGATCAGGTTACGTAGCCGTCGGCGACCGAGAGGGCGTCGTCGAGCACTGCGAGGCCCCGCACCAGATCGGTCTCGCTGATCACCAGCGGCGGGGCGACGTGCATGCGGTTGAAGTGGGTGAACGGCCACACGCCGCCCTCCTTGGCCGCGGCCGTGAAGGCGCCCATCGGGGCAGCATCCGCGCCGCTCGCGTTGAACGGCACCAGCGGCTCGCGCGTCTCGCGATCGCGCACCAGCTCAACGGCCCAGAACAGACCGCGCCCGCGCACCTCACCGACGCTCGGGTGCTTGTCGACCCACCCGCGCAGCGTCGGCTCGACGACGCGCTCGCCGAGATCGCGCACGCGCTCGAGGATGCCGTCGCGCCGGAACACTTCGAACGTCGCCACACCGGCGGCGCACGCCAGCGGATGCCCGGAGTACGTGAGCCCACCGGGGAACGGCGTCTTGTCGAAGCGCCCGGCGATGGCATCCGAGATGACCACGCCACCCAGCGGCACGTAGCCGGAGTTGATGCCCTTCGCAAAGGTGATCAGGTCGGGCCGCCCGTCGTAGGCGTCGATGCCGAACCACTCGCCGAGCCGCCCGAAGCCGACCATGACCTCGTCGGCGATGTACACGATGCCGTGCCGGTCGCACAGCTCGCGCACGCCCTGCAGGTAGCCCGGCGGCGGCACCAGCACGCCGTTCGTGCCGACCACCGTCTCGATGATGATCGCGGCGATCGTCGCGGGGCCCTCGAGCAGGATGGTCTGCTCGAGGTGCTCGAGGGCGCGCTGCGATTCCTCGGCGAGCGTCGTGGAGTGGAACGGCGAGCGGTACAGGTACGGTCCGAAGAAGCGCACCGCGCCCGCGTCGCTGACCTCGTTGGCCCAGCGCCGGGGGTCGCCGGTCAGCGAGATCGCTGTGGAGGTCGAGCCGTGATAGCTGCGGTACATCGACAGCACCTTGCGCCGGCCGGTCACCTGGCGGGCCATGCGCACCGCGTACTCGTTGGCCTCGGCGCCGCCGTTGGTGAAGAACACCTTCTCGAGTCCGTCGGGTGCGACCTCGCTGATCAGACGCGCGAGCTCGCCGCGCACGTCGTTCGCGACGGCCGGCTGGATCGTCGCGAGGCGTCCGGCCTGCTGCTGGATGGCCGCGATGAGATCCGGATGCTGGTGCCCGAGGTTCAGGTTGACCAGCTGGCTCGAGAAGTCGAGGTAGGCGTTGCCGTCGTAGTCCCAGAACGTCGAGCCCTCGCCCGCGGCGACGGGCAGCGGATCGATGAGCGCCTGCGCGCTCCATGAGTGGAACACGTGCGCGCGGTCGTCCCCGCGCACCTGCGCGGCGGCATCGGGGGCCGGGAGCGGATGCTGCGTGCCGTGCCGATCGGTGAACTGTGCCATGTCTCTTCCCTTCCGACTCGGCTGCTCAGTGGTTGCTCGGGAAGCCGAGGTCGACCTGGGCGGGGGTGTGGTCGGGCCAGCGGGTGGTGACGACCTTGGAGCGGGTGTAGAAGGCGATCGATTCGGGGCCGTAGATGTGCGCGTCGCCGAACAGCGAGTTCTTCCAGCCGCCGAACGAGAAGGCGCCGACCGGCACGGGGATCGGCACGTTGACGCCGACCATGCCGACCTCGATGTCGAACTCGAACTGTCGGGCGGTGCCGCCGTCGCGGGTGAAGATCGCGGTGCCGTTGCCGTACGGGTTGGCGTTTATGAGCTCGACGGCGTCGGAATAGCTGTCGACGCGGACGACCGAGAGCACCGGCCCGAAGATCTCGTCCTCGTAGACCTTCATTCCGGGGCGCACGTTGTCGAGCAGGCTGACGCCGGTGAAGAACCCGTCGCCATCGAACGACTTCTGCGTGCCGTCGACGACGACCGTGGCGCCTTCCGCCGCGGCGCCGGTGACGTACGAGGCGACCTTGTCGCGGTGCTCGCGCGTGATCAGCGGACCCATCTCGCTGGACGAGTCAGTGCCCGCGCCGATGCGCAGCTCGCCGATGCGAGAGCGGATGCCCTCGATCAGATCGTCTGCGATATCGCCGACGGCGACCAGCACCGACACGGCCATGCAGCGCTCGCCGGCCGAGCCGTAGGCTGCCGACACCGCGGCCGCCGCGGCACCGTCGAGATCGGCGTCGGGCATCACGACCATGTGGTTCTTCGCGCCGCCCAGCGCCTGCACGCGCTTGCCGTTCGCGGCCGCGCGCTCATAGATCGACTTCGCGATCGGGGTGGAGCCGACGAAGCTGACCGCGCCGATGTCCTTCGAGTCGAGCAGGGTGTCGACGGCCTCCTTGTCGCCGTTGACGATGTTGAGCACGCCGTCGGGAAGACCCGCCTCCTGGAACGCCTTCGCCATCCAGATCGCGGCCGAGGGGTCCTTCTCGCTGGGCTTGAGCACGACGGTGTTGCCGCACGCGATGGCCGAGGCGACCATCCACAGCGGCACCATCACCGGGAAGTTGAACGGCGTGATGCACGCCACCACACCGACCGGCTGCTTGACCGAGTGCACATCGACGCCGCGCGAGACCTGCTCGGCGCGCTCGCCCTTGAGGTGGTGCAGCAGGCCGGCCGCGAACTCGACGTTCTCGATGCCGCGGGAGACCTCGCCGGCAGCATCCGAGAGCACCTTGCCGTGCTCGCTGGTGACGATCGCGGCGAGCTCGTCCGTGCGCTCGGCGAGGATCTGCCGCAGGCGGAAGAACACGTCGGCGCGCTTGATGAGGGTGGACGAGCGCCACCCGGGGGCAGCGGCCTTCGCTGTGGCGATGGCCTGCTCGACCTCTTCGGCCGAGGCCGCGGCGACCTGGCGGTGCGCCTCGCCGGTGGCGGGGTTGTAGACGGGCAGGGTGCGGGTGGTCTCGCCGGCGTCTGCGCCGCCGATGAAGTGACGGATCGTGGTCACGGGATGCTCCTCATCGAGTTTCGGGGGATGTCCGCACATATTGACCGGGCGGCTTGATTCCCATGCTGACAGTCGGGAAGATGAGGTGGTGCCCGCAGAACGTCAGGATATTGCCGCCGACCGGACAGAACGTCCGGATGCCGTCGCGCTGCCCACGGTGCGGGATGCGCTCGAGGGCGAGGCGCTGCGCCGCGGAGAGCCGGAGGTGCTCGTCGGCGACGCGGCACTGGACGCGCCCGTGCGCTGGGTGCACGTGTCGGACAGCGACCAGGTCGCGGGACTGCTCGACGGCGGTGAACTGCTGCTGACGACCGCGGCGGGCTGGTCGGGGTCGGATCCCGCGCTGCGCACGATCGCGAACAGTCTCGCCGACGTCGGCGTCGCCGGGGTGATCATCGAGCTGGGCGCTCGCTTCAGAGTCGTGCCACCCGCGCTGATCGCCGCATGCCGAGTCCGGGGGCTCGCGCTGGTAGCGCTGGAGCGCACGGTCAAGTTCGTCGCCGTGACAGAGGCCGTGCACCGCAGGATCATCGCCGGCCAGTTGGAGGCCCTGCAGCAGCGGCAGCGATTGCATGAGCTGTTCACCGAGCTGAGCCTGCGCGGGGCGCCCGCCGACACCGTGGTGCACGAGACCGCACGGGTGCTCGGCGCACCGGTCGTGCTCGAGACCCTGGGGCATGAGGTCGTCACCGCCGATGTGCGCGACGCGGTGGCATCCGACGTGCTGTCCGGCTGGGGCGCACGCTCGCGGTCCGGCGCCGAGCTGCTCACCGTGCCGGTGCAGGCACGTGGGGTGCGGTGGGGCACACTGGTCGCCCTGCCCGGTGCGGCGCACCCGGCCGGTGCGCTGACCGTGCTCGAACTGGCCGCCACCGCGCTGGCTCTGACCCGGCTCGCCGACGGGCCGGCAGGCTGGGCGGCGCTGCCCGCGCGCGACCTCGTCGAGGCGGTGGCGGGCGACCGGCACACCGGTGCCGACGATGTGGCGGCGCGGATGGAATCGGCGGGGCTCCCATTGCGCGGGCGGAGCCTGTGCGTGCTGGTGGCTCCGCGCGCGGACGCGGGACAGGTCGCGCGGCTCGTCGATGGCGTCGGCGCGCTCGGCACGGGTGCGGACGAGTCGGATGCTGACGTGCGGGTGCTCGGTGCGGTTCACGACGGCGACGGCGTGCTGCTCGTCTCGGCGGCGCGCGAGGTGACGGCGGCGGAGCTCTCCCGCGTGGCCGCCGGTGTCTCCGCACGACTCGCCGTCGGGACGCCGGCTGCCACGGTGGCTGCACTTCTGGCATCCGTCCGTCCGACCCGGTTGCTCGCGGCGCGACTCGGTGCGGGGGAGGTGCGCCGCGTCGACGACCGCCCGCTCACCCGCCTGGTCACCGAACTCGGCGAGGACCACCGGCTGCAGGAGCACAGCGAGCGGATGCTGGCGCCGCTGATCCGGTATGACGAGCAGCACGGCGGCGACCTGCTGCGGGTGCTGCGAGCCGTCGTCGCGCACCCGGGCAGTCGCACCGCGGCGGCCGCGTCATCGCACCTGTCGCGGTCGGTGTTCTACCAGCGGCTGGCGCTCATCGCCGACCTGCTGGACGCCGACCTCGACGACGGCGAGACCCTCGCCGCCCTGCACCTGGCGCTGCTGGCGCTGCCCGGGTGATGCCGGTTCGGAGGCTCTGCGTAGGGGGCGCCACCCGATACGATCTCCTCTGGGACGGAAGAGATCGCAAAGCATGCCGCGGGGGACGTAGGACCGCAGGAGGAGCGACGGAGCAGGACGATGACGATAAGGTTTCGGTTCGAGAGCATCACATCCACCCTTGGGGACCGCGTTCCACTCATTACCGCGGGGGTTACGTGCGTCGTCGGGGCTAACAATGCAGGTAAGTCGCAACTGTTGCGCGACCTCGTGCTGAACGCTCAGAACGGCAAGCAGGCGAACACGGTCGTGCTCAAAGAAGCAGAATCCGAGCTCGTTATCTCCAATGCGCAAGAAGCGGGCGATTGGCTGGAACGGCATGCTGTTCCATCGGAACACGCCAGCGTCCCTCCGAACTTCATGTTTTTGCCGAGCCAGAACCAGGTGACGAAGGATGCGTTCTTCGAACACCTTGTTCAAAGCAACCAGCACGGCTGGGGTCTTGGGCACTTGGACGAGGGGTTTGTT